>NZ_JAGGDL010000013.1:0-88035 GCF_017653575.1 Pseudoalteromonas sp. K222D | reverse complement strand
TGCAAGCCTAGCCCTTGAGTTATTATTCAAAAATCAGCTGCCTGATATATTCATTTCAGATGAGGCTGAATAGTTACAATTTGAGAATAACCATTTAGCATTTCCCTCTTGGTTTGAAAGTAAGCCGTTAGAGCAAGCCCAAAATCAAGCAAATTGGGTGAATAAATGGCTTTATGAATCAACCGGTTTTAATACGCTAGTTTTACCTGTTTTGTGCTTCCCTGGTTGGTTTGTAGAGCTAAAGCAGCGTCCAATATTTCCAATTGTTTCGCACAAGCAGGTAGTGAAAACGATTCTTTCCATGCGACAAGTATCTTTAAATCAAGAGCAGCAACGTGCTATTTGTTACCAGGTAGTTCAACGTTCACTGCATGGAAGTAAAGCAGTTTAAAAGCTGCGCTTTTCGCGTCAGCAAGCTCAACGCCTACGGTAATCTATACTTTACTTAAGGGTCTAAAACTAATTCAAATGAGTCATAAGTAAACTTTAGGTTACCTATGGTTTCCTGCCTGATTAATTACAACTAAAAGTAAATTTAATTTGACTTTTAATAGCTGTATTCTAATATAAAGCATATAAGTAAACTGTAGTTGACCTTTAATGAGTAACCCCCCTGAAAAAAAAACACTTGGAAGAGTGGTTAAACACACTGAAATGCCTGATCTATCAAAGTCATTTTCGTCAGTGTTACTCGCTGAAGCGATTACTTCAAAGCGAACAGGCATGAAGCTTACGCTAGTTGATGTATCGCAAGCACTAAACATTTCGAAGCCTACGCTGATAAAAATAGAAAAAGGTGATGTTAATGTGCAGTTTTTTAATGTGCTTAAAGTGATGGAGTACTTGGGATTGTCGTTTAGCCTTGTTAGTGATGACGCGTCGCACCACAATAATAAAGAGGTGAACGATGAGCAGTGGTATTAAACAAAATAGGTTAGACGTGTTTATTGGTCATACGCAGAAGATAGGTGCGATAACTCTTGATATAGGCTCTGAAAATGAAATTTTATTTAGCTATGAGCCTGAGTGGATTAATAAGGGTTTTGCTATTTCACCACATTTACCGCTCAACGGTGACTTTAATTCTCGTGCTGTGCGTAATTACTTACAAAATTTATTGCCGGAGGGTAAGGGCCTTGAAGAAATTATTAGTAGTACGACTATTTCTAAAAACAATACGTTTGGTTTAATTAAAGTTATTGGCGAGGAAACGTCAGGCGCTTTGTCGTTTAGAGTAAGTGACAATACTGCAAAACAAACATCTTTTCGTGAAGTAACTAAAGATGAGTTAAGTCAAAAGCTTAAACGCTTTAAACAGGCTGGTGAATCAATCACCCTTTGGGATGGACGAACTCGGCTATCTGTTGCTGGCGTTCAAGATAAGCTCAATTTACTCGAAATCGATGGTAAATTGGGTTTTGGTGAAGGGGAGTTATGTTCCAATAAAATTTTTAAATTTGAAACAGGCACAGCTCCTTTCATTGCCGTAAATGAACTCTTTACTATGTTGTTGGCAAAGGAGTCGGGACTTAATGTTCCCCATGTAGAGTTGCGTACGTATGGCGATACTCGGGTATTTGTAATCGATCGCTTTGATAGGCGTGTTGCACAGGATCAAAACTATGTATTACGTCGTCATGTTATTGATGGTTGCCAAGCCACTAATCTACCTCCTTCGTATAAATATGAGCGTCAACATGGCGATGAGGGTGATGGTATTTATATTCGAGATGGTGTTTCTTTTCCTACACTGTTTAATATTAAAACAACGAATGTGCAGGCGTATCAGGCGGAGCTTATTCGTTGGATGACATTTAATATTTTAGTGCGTAATTACGATGCTCACGGTAAGAATATCAGTTTTTTTGTTGGTAAAAATGGTTTGGAACTTACGCCGTTTTACGACTTGGTAAATATAGAGGCTATTATTGAGCAAGCAGATATTGGCCGTGATAAGGGTAGCCCGCTAACTAGTATTTCAAGGCATTATGCGATGTCGGTTGGTGAGTATAATTCACAAAGCGCAGGCAACTTTACTAATGAAATCACCGCTTATATGTTAGCTGATTTTGCTGATGAATTTGCTATTTCGCTACCCCGCATGCAACTACTTATGAGCCAAACAGTTGAGTCTGTATTAAAGGCTATTGATGCGGCTAAAGTTGCTGCTGTTAAAAATAAGCTATCTGCTACAGAGTTAGCACACATTGATTTATGTATAAAAGTAATAAATAAAGCAGCAAATGAGCTGAATGCTCAGATAATACAATTACCAAATATGGATGCGTTTATTTGAGTTGATTTTAGTTAATACTTGAATTCAAGAAGAGTGAAAGTTTACTACTTGTGTAATAGCCGCTTAGTTGCCGTCGCCAATGCGACATATATCTCAAATTTGCAATTAAAAGCCTAGGCGCGAGGTAAGCCCCCGCCTACAATTTAAAGGTTTCGGGCTTAGCGCAATGAGGCAATTAGTTATACTATTCGCCTCATTGTGTGAGGCGAATAATAATTGTATGTGTGGTACTAAATTGCAAACTGAAAGGTTTGCGTTAGCAATGGCTGTATATTGGCATTTTCCCTACGCTTTGGATCGATGCTAACAAATCCCCAAAATTCTAAAAAGCGATTGATGAATCGAGATTCAATCAGCCTGCCTAATAGCTCACTCGGACTTGAGTATTGAGACGCTGGAGCGTGACTAAGTAACGCTGGGAATGCGGTAATGACTTCGTCAATTAGTTGCTCGACCGAGGTATGTTTTTGTAGTCGCCACAGCATAAATAGCCAAAATGCGCGCAGATCCACGCTATCGGTAAAGCTGTCGAAGTAACGCCAATTGTATTGCATGATGGCGGCTTCGAGCATAGGGAGGTAAAAAGCATTAATCCCCTGGGTTTGATACAGCTTTTGCGCCGATTTTTTAATATGAAAATGGCCACTTTTATAGTAAATAATACCGGCAACATCAGCCAAAGTACGCGTGTAGTGTAGGGCGTTAAACTTATCTTCGTTACTGCCTGCAAATTCACTAATACTGATATGGGTAGGGTATTTAGAAACAGCAAAGTTAGGTAGTAGCTCAGAGGCTTGTTTGACTAATTTAGCAGGTAAATTGCCTTTAGCCGTTGCTTTAATTGAGCCGCCTTGTTGCATGGCTTCAGTAAAAATTAATGCTAAATAGCTCATCACTGGGCTACTTGATAAATCTGCTGGAGTATTAAAAGTAACTTTTGTTAATTCATTGAACGGGGCATAGAGCCAATTAGATATTTGCGTTGGGCAAAGCCCGCAAAAATCACTATCGGCTTGGTTGTTTCGCGCAGCTATTGTTTGTTCTGCGACAAGGTTTAGCTCATCTAAACTTAACTCTGGATTCATGGCTAAAGTTTGCGTTATGTCATCAAATATTTGTGCATGCTGTTTAGTAGATGCAGTGTTCATACAACAATGTTTGTGCTTTTTGCCACTGCCACATGGGCAGGGATCATTTCGTCCTAGTTTCATTTATTAGCTCGTTCTGCGCAATATGGGTTTAGTGTTACATCATTATATTTGTTAGTAAATAAAAGCTACGAGCAGAGGACTAACTGGAAACTGACCGTGGATTGTTTTTTCTCTAAAGTGCAGCGCTTCATACCCTTTTTGTGAATAGGCTTTTAATATAAAATGCGCGGCATAAAGCCTCGCCTACAACAATTTGCACAAAGAGAATAAAATGAGGAGTAAATGAGTAGACAGAAAACACATCGTTTTTGGCGTTGTTATTTCTCTAAAAGCACAGCGCTTCACCTCCTCTTTGTGAATAAATGGGCTTAAATACTTGTGCACAAAGAGCAGGCAATGAGGGTGAATGAGTAGCGCTAGGGTTGATAGCGCCCACAGCTAGCAAATTTATTAATATTGGCGGTCGCGATTGTGCGGTTGCTCAAATTGTGTTTTAGGCCCTAGCGGTACTACGCCGGTGGGGTTGATGGTTTTGTGGCTAGCGTAGTAGTGTATTTTGGTGTATTCCAAGTCAATGGTGTCTTTAATACCCGGTACTTGGTACAGCTCAGTGACATAGTTATATAGGTTAGGGTATTCGCTAATTTTTTGCTGATTACACTTAAAGTGGCCATGATACACAGCGTCAAAACGTACTAAAGTAGTAAATAAGCGCCAGTCGGCCTCGGTAATTTGCTCACCAACTAAGTAGCGCTGTGTAGCTAGGCGTTGCTCTAACCAGTCTAGGCTTTCGAATAATGCATGGTAAGCGCTGTTATAAGCACTTTGCGTGGTGGCAAAGCCTGCTTTATATACGCCGTTATTTACTGTGTTGTAAATGCGCTCGTTTACGCTGTCGATTTCTGCTCGCAGTGCTTGCGGATAGTAGTCGTCGGTATTGCCGGTTAGCTCGTTAAACGCGGTATTTAAAATGCGCATGATGTTCGATGATTCGTTATTAACTATAGTATGGGTTTTTTTATCCCATAAAATAGGAATAGTGGCGCGGCCTTCGTAATTGGCATCGGCTTTTAAATACAATTGGTAGGCGTAATTTAGGTTATAAAGCGGATCGCCGTGCTCACCAAATTCCCAGCCATTTTCGAGCATTTCGGGCTTTACTACGCTAAGTGTAATTACGTTTTCGAGTTGCTTTAATTTACGCATTATCATGGTGCGGTGTGCCCATGGGCAAGCTAGCGACACATATAAATGGTAACGTCCCGCTTCGGGTTTAAATTGGCTATCGGCGGCGTTTGAAATTTGTTGGGTAAAGCGGCTTGCTTGGCGCTCAAACTTACCACCCGATTTTTTTGTGTCGTACCATTGGTCAACCCATTTTCCGTCTACGATTAATCCCATTATTAACTCCTTAATGTGCTGTAAATGCATAAACACACACCGCATAGCTATGCGGTGTGTGTTTTAAATAACTAATATTACGCTTTGTTTAAGTTACGGTTAATTACGTTATCAAGTGAGAATTTACCGCCACCTTGGATAACTAAAGCCAGTGTGATTGCTAATAGCGCTAGGCCAAATTCGTAACCGTTGTTGCTCATAAATAAGCCGTTATCAATGTGAGTGGTAAATATAGCCACAACCATAGTAATAGCCAGTACAAAGCTAGCAGGTCTTGTTAGTAGACCAACAATTAAAAATAAGCCACCAAAAAATTCTGCACTACCTGCCATTAAGGCCATTAAAAACCCTGGTGCTAGGCCAATTGATTCCATCCATTGTCCTGTGCCTTCTAAGCCATAACCACCAAACCATGCAAATAATTTTTGTGCACCGTGAGCGGCAAAAATAATACCTGCAATAACGCGCAGTGGTACTGCAGCCAGTGATTGTTCAGTTTTAGTGATAACGTTAGCAATATTTTTAATAGTCATAATTTTTGCCCTTATTGATGTTAAGTAAGTATGTTTAATTGAGTATGTAGCCATTGTAGTTGTTGTTATGTAATTAAATAACGCCTATTATTTGCCTTATATGTTCAAATAATTTGAACAGTTGTTGTTTGGATGAAAAACCATGAGTACACCTCCTATTAGTATTGAAGCGTTACTAGTGCTTGACGCTATTGAGCATCGTGGCAGTTATGCGGCAGCCGCAGAGCAATTAAATAAAGTACCTTCGGCGCTATCCTACATAGTACAAAAACTAGAAGAGCAATTAAACGTTACTTTGTTTCAGCGTCAGGGGCGTCGTGCTGTGTTGACTCCTGCGGGCAAACATTTACTGACCGAGGGGCGCAAGTTGCTTACGGCGATTAATTCATTGTCGGAGCAAACACAAACAATTGCGAACGGCTGGGAGCCAAAAATTCGTATTGCTTTGGATTCTATTATTGATATAAAACCGATATTTACCAGTATAGAGCAGTTTTTAGTAGAGCATAAAAATATTGAAATAGATGTACAAGAACAGGTAATGAACGGTAGCTGGGAAGTGCTGATTGAAGACAAAGTTGATTTAGTTATTGGCGCGCCGTCGCCAGTGCCGAATCAAAAAGGCATTCGCGCGGTTAAAATAGACGAGTATCAAAGCGTACTTGTAGTAAATAGCACGCATCCGTTAGCAACGCAGCAGCAACCTCTTGATATGAGTAGCCTTGCTCAGTACCGCAGTGTGATAGTACACGACTCTGCAGAGCAAGAGATTCCATGGTCGGCAAATATAATAGAGGGCACCCAGCGCTTTTTTGTTAGCTCTGTTGCGCAAAAAATTGCGGCTATTATTGCAGGTATAGGTATTGGTTATTTACCCAAACGTTTAATTGAGCAGTATATAGTGTCGGGTCAGTTAGTGGAGGTAAAGCTAACCGAGCAACGGCCTTGCCAGGACCTATATATAGCCTGGAAAATAACTAATAAAGGTAAAGGGTTGCAACGACTTACCTCACTGTTACTACAACCTTAACGTTGCGCTTTTAAAGCTAACAGCTGTATTAAATGTAATTTACTACTTAAAAGCCATGGTAAGCTCTTTATTCTTCTAGGCTTTCATCTAGGGTAATTATAATACCAACGGTAATAATACGGTCGCCAACCATTTCACAAATAGTGAGTTTTACGTCATCAAGTTCAATAAAGTCATCTACCTTAGGTAAGCTGTTTAGCGAGGTTTTTAGTACTTGCTCTAGCGTATCGTTTGGTTCAGCAGCAATATGAATATCGTAAGAATAGGCTATGCTGGCTACGCTGGTATTGCCTTTAACTCTTAGCTCTTTAGCCGAAAGCTCGGTAATATCTTGATCAATCGTGCTTGAAAAAACACAGTCAACAAACTCGCGGGTATGCGGTTTTAGTACCATAAATAGCTGATCATCTGCCTGTAATAGTGTAGAGCCGCGCGGGGCAATAATATTATTATTACGGCTGATCATTGCCATTACTGTGCTATCGGGTAGTGCTAGTTGCGATAAACGACGGCCAACAGCGCGTGACATTTTGCCTATGGTGTATTCAACAATATCGGCATCAACATCGCCTAAAGCAGTGATCTCTAACGTGGCTGCGGGAGTCACTGGCGGTGGTAAAGTAAGCTTTAGTTTGCGGGCCATTAAAGCAAGCGTTGAGCCTTGTAGTGTGGCTGAAATTAACACCACAAAAAATACCACGTTAAATATGAGTTCGGCGCCAGGCAGGCCAAACATAAGAGGAAATATTGCTAAAATAATAGGGACTGAGCCGCGCAGGCCAACCCAAGACACTAAGGTGATTTCACGCGCTTTAAAACCAAATAGCGCTAACACCGGAATAACCGCCAAAGGGCGAGCAATAAATATAAGCACTAATGCAATGATCAGTCCCTCAAACCACACATCTAATAATGAGGTTGGGTTTATTAATAAGCCCAACACCACGAACATGGTAATTTGACCTAACCAAGCTAACCCGTCGTGGAATAAAAACGTACTGCGCTGAAACACAAAGCGGCTGTTGCCAATAACCACACCAGTAATAAATACCGCTAAAAACCCGCTACCACCAATGTTTGCGGTAATACCAAATGAGAGTAAACCACAAGCAGCAACCAATACCGGATACAAACCGGTAGCAACTAATTGAATTTTATTAATTAATTTAACAGAGATCCAACCCACGGCTAAGCCGACTAATGCGCCTAAGCCCATTTGTGATACAAACATGAGTAATAGGCCTGTGCCTAGCTTCATGTCGTTTACCAGAACTTCTAGTAAGCCTACGGTTAAAAATATTGCCATGGGGTCGTTTGAGGCACTTTCTATTTCGAGGGTGGCTTTTAGTTTGGTGTTTAAATGAATACCGGCATTACGCAGTAGCGCAAATACGGCCGCGGCATCGGTTGAGCCTACAATAGCGCCAAACAATAAGCCTTGTAGCAAAGGAATATCAAGCATGTATGCGGCAGCAACCCCAGTTACTGCGCTGGTAATAAGTACCCCAAGGGTGGCCAATACGGAGGCGGGTTTCCAGACTTTTTTTATCGCTTTTAAGGGCGTTTGTAAACCGCCATCAAATAATATCATTGCTAATGCGAGCGTACCTAAAGAGTGCGCCGCTGCTGCATTGTCAAAAAATATGCCTCCGGGGCCATCTTCACCAGCGAGCATACCGACCATTAAAAACATTACCAGTACGGGCAAACCGAGACGAGCTGATAATTTACTGGATACAATACCCAGTAAAATTAATACCGCGGCTAACAATATTATTTGATCAATCAAAAACATATATTATTCTCATTTATAGCTAAGGGCTGGGTTAGGTCGTTATTGTAAATTATGCACTAGAGCATGGGATAGTAGTTACTCTGCTGCTAAGTATGAACTGGTTTTCATTTTTTAATAGGTAAAATAATAAGCGATAATAAACATGGGTTTGTTTACACAAAAATGTTTTAGCTTTTGATATTGTAGCATTATTCTCATTAAATAGGGAGGGCCAGCGTTATAAATAGCAGGTATTAGTAATCTGCTAAAAACTTGCCAAGCTCGGTGTTAAAGGGCCATTTTTAGATGTCATTTTAGCTCGCGCTTTAGGTTTAATATTTACAGTGAGAGTTTTGGTTCAACTTAGCCGCTTTAGTTTTTAACCTTTTAGATTGCTTTTTAAATTTGCACTTCGCCTTTGGCACTATTACCACTTAGTAAAAGTCATTTACACAATGAGGGGATTATTTATTAATGCATAAGAAATATAATGCTCTACTTATTTTTACTAGCACAGTAATCGTATGCCTAGGTTAAGGCGCGAAAGCAGCACAAGTAAAAAGGATCAGGGAAACTTCCTGATTAACTGAATTATTACAGAGGTTTTTATGACGTTATCCCTAACTCCACGCCTAACACAGTTAGCCAATGCTGATTTGATCCAACCATTGGCGCATATTAAAAGGGGTATCGAAAAGGAAGCTTTACGAGTAACTACAGATGGTTTGTTGGCACAAAACCCTCATCCTTATAATTTAGGCTCGGCGCTAACTCATCCTCATATCACTACAGATTACTCAGAGTCGTTATTGGAGTTTATTACCCCAGCAGTTGAAAGTATTGATGACACACTCGACTTTTTACAACAATTGCACCGTTATACTGCCACTGAACTAACCGCGCAAAATATATGGCCAGCAAGTATGCCGTGTGCGCTTCAAGGTAATGATAGTGTGCCTATTGCTCAATATGGTAGCTCGGTGCAAGGACAAATGAAGCACACTTATCGTCGTGGGCTAGATATGCGCTACGGGCGTATTATGCAAAGTATTGCGGGTATTCATTTTAATTTTTCATTACCGGATAGCTTTTGGCAGGGGTATCAAACTCTACAGGGTAACCAAGACTCGCTTGCTGATTTTCGTTCTGCTCAGTATTTTGCGCTGATCCGTAACTTTCGTCGCTATGGTTGGTTATTGCTTTATTTATTTGGTGCATCTCCTGCGTTAAGCCGCTCGTTTGTTGATGGCCGCGCGCATCAGTTAGCCAGTTTGGGCAGCGATACGCTTTATATGCCTTATGCAACTTCGTTGCGAATGAGTGGTTTTGGCTATCAAAACGATGCCCAATCGAGTTTAAATGTAAGTACCAATAACTTAGCTGAATATAGCCGCGATTTAACACAAGCGCTTCACACGCCACATGCACCTTATACGCGTATAGGGGTTGAGGTAAATGGTGAAAAACGTCAGCTAAACGATAATATTTTACAAATTGAAAACGAATACTACAGCGATATTCGCCCTAAACGTGTTACTCACGCGGGTGAAACACCACTGCAGGCTATGAACGATCGCGGGGTTGAATACATAGAAGTACGTAATCTCGATATTAACCCCATGTTGGCGCTAGGTATTGATGACACTCAAATTCGCTTTTTAGATACATTTTTACTGTTTTGCTTATTACAAGATAGCCCAGAAATTGGCGAGCAAGAACAACAGCGCTTGGCACGCAATCATACCCGTGTGACCGAGCAGGGGCGATGCCCTGATTTACTGCTAGAAACTGCTAATGGTGAGCTTAGTCGCAGTGCTTGGAGCGAACAGCTATTTGCAGAGCTAGATGCTATAGCAGAGTTACTTGATCAAGCTGGTAGCGGCTACAGTGAGGCGATACAACACTACAAGCCATTATTACAACAGCCAGAGCTAACTCCGTCGGGGCTTATGTTGACGCAGCTTGTCGCTAATAATCAGGATCACAGTGATTGGGTAGGGCAGCGCGCCACTGAGCTCACTGCACAATGGAAAAAAATGCCACTGAGCGCAGCACAAAGCGATTACTTTAAACAGCTTGTAAGCTCATCACACGCAGAGCAGCAAAAGTTAGAGGGTAAGGTTTAGCAAAAGAGCAGCTTTTAGGTGTCGGGCTTTAGCTTTTAGATAGATGATACGACCCCGATAAAGTAAACCGCACTAGGGTCGTATCAAGGTCAATACGCCCTATCAAGCTTGGTACTTGGATTTACTTGTAGGTGCGATTTTATATCGCACTTTTTACAATTAAGCCTCAACCCCTGGCCGAAATTAATAAACCACAACAATAAAAGTAAACCCCAAATGAGCCAATACACTTTTTGAAATTTATATTGGCACTTAACTTACCAATGTATAAAACCTTTAACTCTATTCTTTAGTTTGCATATTTTTAGCACGCTGCTCGGCTTCGATCAGGGCTTGAGATTTAGGTTCACGTTTTTTCTCTGCTATTTTAGGTTTTACCGATGAATTAGGATCCCAGCTATCATCCAGCGATAGGTTAGCAAATGGGTTGCTGTTGTCTATTTGCACATTTTGCTCTTTAGGCTCAGCTACTGGTTCTGGCTGTTGGTTTGTATCTGCTTTTATTACAGGCTTTGCTTTACTACCTGGTAGCGGTGCATCGGGATCGAAAGTACGTACTTCGGGCTCTTTAAATTCGTGCTCGGTATTAAATGAAGTTGCTTGCTCTGTGGTGCTGTTTACAGGGGGGTGTATATTCGTTGTTGGTTGCTGCGCAATAATTGGCTCTGGGCTGATATTGGCGGGCTCAATTGCATTTTGAGCTGGCGTTTGATCATTAATTGCTGCTGGCGCTTGTTGAGTAACCTGTTGTTGGCGCTGCTTTTTAGTAGGCAGTGGTGCATCGGGATCGAACATGCGTACTTCTGGCTCGGCAAAGTCGCTGGCATTTTTTATTCGCTCTAAGGTGTTTTTAGCCGCGGCTTCAAACTCTGCGGTATTGGGCTCTGCTTTTGTTTTAGCTTTGGGTTTTTCATTACTAAATGTTGTATTTGTTGTTTTAGCTACGGTTTCTGGCTCGCTAGTACTTGCTTGTGGTTTTGCCAGCGCGGCATCAATTTGCTGCATAGAAACAGATTCTGCCGCAATTTGTGCTGTTGTCGTATTTTGCGTATTTACGGTGCTAGGGCTTGGCTTAGCTGCCGATTTAACTGCTGGTTTAACTACTGATTTAGGAGCGGGTGTGGTAACAGCTGGGCTCGTTGGCAGTACTGTTGCCACCTCAGAATTACTTTGTTTAGAGCGGCGCATACGTACTAAAACCATTACCCCAATAAGTACTATTAGCAATAATAATAAGCTAGGTAGCAGTAGTGAGGCGGCGCTTCCGGTGTTTGGTTTTGATACTGGCGTAGGTTTTATATTTGCCGGTTTTTGCGCAGCTGCGATGGGCTCTGCGCTTATTTCTGTAGCGTTTGCCTGTGTACTTTCAGCCACAGGATTTTTTATATCAGTGCTTTTTACATCCGAGCTTTTAATATTGGCAATAGGCTCATCAGTTGTTACTTGGCTTGTTTGACTAGGGGTTGCTTGTAACTCGGTATTAATACTCGCGGTATTGTCTGCCTCAGAGTGTGTTTTTAAAGGCTCAACAATAGGCGCTTTAACCGACTCAGTAATAGGCTCGGGCAGTGCCTTCTGCGGCTCTGGATCATTAACAATAGCATGTGGCTTAGGTTTTGGCTGAGTTGGTGTTACTACCGGCTTATTGCAATTTTTATTATAGTCGCGCGCGGCATTGCGGTAGCTGCGGCCCGTTTTGTTATTACTGTGCTGCTGCATTTCTTGTTTTATAAGTATGCACATAGCTTGGTTATAGGCTGCGCTATTAAAGCTATAAAATAGGGCAACACAAAGGGTCAGGCGTGTGAGTATTTTTATCATAAAGTTCAGTAGCGCTTAAGCATCAATAGTTTGATTTTAAGCGCTAATTTAAAATATATCTACTGTGGGCTACTCAATTACCATTAGGCTGCGATATTCGTCGTAGGCAAATTGATCGGTCATGCCGCTTATATAATCTTGAATTAACCGACAGCGGTAATAAAACTCATAGGCGGTAAAGTGATCAGGCTCTTCTTGCATTGCATCTATGGCGTGCTGATAGCTGTTTAAGTGCTTTTTAGAAAGCTTTTTAACCAGTCGCGATTCTATTAATAAGCGTGAATCGCCATTGAGCGCTCGTTTAAAATCGTCACTGCTTAATAATAGCAGTGGTTTGTAACAATCGAGCAGGCCGTTAATAATGCGGTAGCCTTGTAGTTCGAGTTTTTCTACTTCTTTGTTTGAAAATACATATTCAAGCGCCACTTGTTTAAGGGTTATGGTGAGTGCGTGTAAATAGCTGCGATCCTCAAGTAGTGCTTGGTTAAAATCGCCATGATAAATGGGTTCTATGTGTTTAATAAAGCGTTTAGCCGCATGATTAACTAACGGATGCAGCAGCGCTACGCGTAAGTATATAAAAAATTCACTATTAAAATTATAAGGTTGTGCGTTGGCACGCTCAAGTGCGTAGTCTACGGCTTTATTTACAAAGTCTTGATGTTGGCTGTCGTCGATAGTGAGGTTTATAAGTACTTTTGTATAATGACTTTTAAGCTTTTGGCATAATAGTTCGGTGCTTATTATGTCTTTTTCTACGGCGTCTTCTATATCGGCTAGGCAATAGGAAATATCATCGGCAGCTTCCATAATATAACTTGCGGGGTGGCGGCAATACGGCTGAATTTCAAGCGCAGTTTGCAGTGCCTCTACAAATTTTTTTTCGCTGTAGTAGTAACCGACCTTTTTCATTAAATAGTTTTTGTTTTGTGGTATCTCTTTTTTGTCGAGCCCTGCAGGGCGGGTATATTTTAAAATACCGGCACTTTGGCTGTAGGTTAAATTAAGTAATTGTAATGAGTGAATAATACGTATGCCTTGGGCATTGCCTTCAAAGCTGCAAATGTCGTGTGCTAGGCTTTTAAAAACAACCCCAATACCAGAGTTAGGCTGTTTACAGCGCTCGGGGGTTACACTTGCTAAATTATTATTAAACCAATGGTTTATGGCGGCTTCACCAAAGTGACCAAACGGCGGATTGCCTATATCGTGCATTAGGCAGGCCATTTCAACTAGGCTTTCTAACGGCCGCTCTAGCTCGGTGAGTCCGTAGTCTTGCAGCTGCTGATAACTTAGTGATGCAAAAATACGTTGTACTATAAAGCGCCCTACTTGTTGTACTTCTAACGAGTGAGTAAGGCGAGAACGTACCGCGGCGTTGCGCTCTAGTGGAAACACTTGGGTTTTTTGTTGTAGGCGACGAATAGCGGCGCTGTTTATAATTCGGCCCCGATCGCTCTCTAGTGCCATTTGTAAGTTAGCGGTAGTGCGATACATACGTGCGGGGGTTATTTTTTTACTAAAATCGATCATCATCTTGTCCTTTTTTAAGCTGATGACAGGCATAGTTTTAGCGCATCGTCATATGTTTTTCATTAATTTGGTTTAATCTATCAGTTTGTATCTTAAATTAATATATTGCTTTAAGATCGAATTACAAAGCAGGTTTTTAGATGTCAGGTAAAGGTTAGCCAAGTGCGGTGATTGTAAGTAGGCGGGAGTTTACCTCGCGCTGTTACTTTGTAGGCGCATAGCTTGCTGGCGCGAAAAGCGTAGCTTTTAATTTTTAGCGCTTTGGTAGAGATGAGCCAAACGCGCTCATTTACACACATATTTTATAAATAAACGTTATGTTAAACAGGGTATTAAAATGAAACAGTGGATTGTAAAGGCAATATCGGTTTGCCTTTTATTAGGGATGAGTAATGCGTTTGCCGCAAAAGAGCAAACGGTAGTACTTATATCAATTGATGGTATGCGCTGGGATTATATAGAAAAACATGGTGCGCCTAATTTAAAAGCAATGGGTGATCGCGGTGTAAGAGCGCAAAAGTTGATTCCGGTTTATCCTACCAAAACGTTTCCTAACCATCTTTCAATTATTACCGGCTTACTCCCTGTTAATCATGGCATTGTTGACAATAGATTTTGTGATAAAGCCCGTAATAACGAATGCTATAGCATGGGCAAAGGCTTTACCGATAGTACTTGGGTTAGCGGTACGCCGTTGTGGAACTTGGCTAAAATGCAGGGACTTAAATCGGCAGTTTATTTTTGGCCTGAGTCGGATGCGCGTTTTAACGGCATGACCCCTGACTACTATTTCCATTACTCGCAGCATAGTGACTATCAAGACCGGGTTGATCAAATAGTGCAGTGGTTAAGTTTACCTAAAGCGCAGCGCCCACGTTTTGTTGCAGGTTATTTTTCATTGGTAGATAGCATGGGGCATAAATATGGGCCCGATGCGATGCAAACGCGCGATGCAGTTAAACAACTCGATGAGTTAATGGGGCAATTACAAGCGCGTTTAAGCAAATTAGATCAAGAAGTAAACTTAGTGATAGTGTCGGATCATGGTATGGCGCAGCTTGATCCAGCTAAAAGTATATTAGTTAGTAGTTTACCTAAAGATGACAACTTTTTAGTAAAAAATACCGGCCCGCGGTTACTTATTTATACAAAACCTGAGGCAGTTAATGCCGATATTGAGGGCTATAAAGCGCGTTTACAACAAGCAGCTAAAGGACGTTATACGGTATTAACGGCTGAGCAGTTAGCGGGCTATCATTATAATAAAGGCACCCGTGTAGGCGATATTGTAGTGCAAACAACGGCACCAGCAATATTTGCTAGTTCAGAAAAAGCAGGCCCTATAGGCACCCACGGTTATGCTTATACCGATGATATGGCAGCAACCTTTTTAGCTGTTGGCCCTGCGTTTAAAAAGGGTATGAGTATTGAGCAAGTTAATAACTTAGATATTTATCCGGTATTGGCAAAAATAATGGGGCTAAAGTTACTTAGTAAAACCGACGGCGACGGTAAAAGCTTAATGCCCGCTGTGCAGCGAAAAATGATAGTGCATTAATCTGTAGTCTAAAAAATAACAGCTTAGGCTGTAAACTACATAATACCTAAGCGGCTAATTAGCCGCTTTTTTATGCCTGTAAACTGACATGACTATTTTTCACTCAAATTAGACCTCTTGCTAATTGCAAAGTATTTAACTGCCACGTATGTTAAAAATATAACAATAATAAATAGAGAAACTTATGGCAGGGATTGATCAGTTAGTTAGCCGTGTAATGGCAGGGTTGGTGGCCGTTATTATTGGTTTTACCAGCTCAGTAGCACTGATTTACCAGGTAGTTATTGTGCTTGGCGGTACGCCTGAGCTAGTAGCCAGCTGGATTTTAATGCTGGGCTTGGTAATGGGCAGCACCTCTATTATTTTATCGTATTATTATAAAGTGCCAATATTAATAGCGTGGTCGACTACAGGGGCTGCACTGCTAATTTCTACCGCCGATGGCTATAACCTAAATGAGGCCGTAGGGGCATTTATGCTCTGTGCACTATTGGTATTTTTATCGGGAATGACGGGCTGGTTTGAAAAAGTTATGAACCGTATTCCCAGTGAGCTTGCCTGTGCCATGCTTGCGGGCGTATTAGTTACTTTTGGCATTGACGTATTTAACTTTATGAACGAATTACCGTTAATGATTGGCTTAATGGTATTAGTTTACTGCATAGGTAAACGTTACTTTGCACGTTTTACTATGTTAAGTGTACTAATAACCGGCGTATTACTGGCGTGGAATATGGGCCATATTGATACCAGCAACTTGCAATGGCAAGCTAGTAGTTTTGCTTATATAGCCCCAAGTTTTAACTTTCAGGCATTTATTAGTATTAGTATTCCTTTATATATAGTAACCATGACCTCACAAAACTTACCCGGTATTGCAGTACTAAAAGCCCATAATTATAAAGCGCCAATTTCGGCGTCACTTAATGTAACGGGTTTTATTAATTTAGTAACAGCGCCATTGGGCACCTATTCAATTAATTTAGCTGCCATAACAGCCGCCATTTGTATGAGTGAAGATGCAGATAAAAATCCCGATAAACGTTATTGGGCGAGCATAGCCGGTGGCGTTTTTTATATTATTATGGCGCTGTGCGCAGCAACATTAGTAGCCGTAGTGGCCAGCTTACCGCAAGCATTAATTTTAGCCTTAGCGGGTATTGCATTATTTGGCACTATTGCTTCAAGCCTGCAGCAAGCACTGCATAGCTCACAATATAGCGAAGCCGCCATAATTACATTTTTAGTCACTGCGTCAGATTTAACCCTGTGGTCGGTAGGCTCTGCCTGCTGGGGAATTATAGCCGGCGTATTAACGCTATTTATTATCCGTAAGGGTTAAAAGTAGGTTGTAGGGAAGCGATTAGGCGCTAGGTTTTAGGCGTATAAAAATTAAAAAACTCACCACTGGGTGCTACTCCTTTGTGGTGAATTTTCACTTTTACCCGTGCACAAGGCACTAAGCAGACAAAAGGTTTTTTACTAAAGGTGCGATTAAGCTACAGCTACAGCAAACCAATCTTAGTCAGTTAATACCTAAAGCCTGATACCTAAATCTGCTCTTTTACTGCCTTTAAAGCATTGGTTTTAATATATCAAACATAGCGTCTATGTGATCGTCTCGCTCGTTTAGTGCAGCAATGTAACGGTATTTTTCACCGCCGGCATGTTCAAAAATTTCACGGTTTTCGCCCTCTAACTCCTCGAGGGTTTCTAAGCAGTCAGCACTAAACGCGGGGCTAATTATGGCAATATCTTTAATGCCTTGTGCAGGAAAGCTTTCAAGGGTAGCGTCGGTATAAGGCTTTAACCATTCTGCTTTACCAAAGCGGCTTTGAAAGGTACTTATTACTTGGTCTTTATCAAGGCCAAGCTTTTCGATTACTAAACGTGTGGTTTGTAGGCATAAACAGTGATACGGATCGCCTCGTTCTAAAAATAGTTTAGGCATACCATGGTACGAAAAAACGAGTTTTTGTGGCATACCATTGGCTGCTAAATCTTCGCTAATACTGTTAGCTAACGACTCTATGTAACGCGTATTTTTGTGATAGCCGTTTATAAAATGCAGCTCAGGAACCCAGCGCCATTTACGCAGCACGTTTGATACCGCGTCAAAGGTTGAGCCCGTAGTTGGGCTTGAGTATTGTGGGTATAACGGTAATACAATTATGCGCGTAAGGCCTTTATCGCGAAGTTGTTCCAACCCAGCTTCAATTGAAGGATTGCCGTAACGCATAGCCATAACCACTTCGGTATTGGTATAGCCATGCTCTTTTAATAGCGCATTTAATTTTAGGCTTTGCTGGCGAGTAATATGGGTAAGTGGTGAGCCGTTTTCGGTCCATATACTTTCATAAAGCTTGGCAGAGCGTTTTGGGCGAATACGTAAAATAATACCATGGAGAATAATCATCCATACAAAACGTGGTATTTCTACAATACGTGGATCTGATAAAAACTCACGTAAATAAGTACGCAAAGCACTTGCTGTTGGCGCATCAGGGCTGCCTAAGTTGGTGAGTAATATGCCTGTTTTTTGATTGAAACGCCCATCATGGGGATTATCGGTAACGGCAGAAAATCGCGACACGTTATGCTCCTTCAAGCAAAATATTCAGAAATAACTATTAAGGCATAGTGTAACGAAAAAAAGCACTGTTTAGATCAATCATTTAGTTGTTTTAATTATAATTTTAAAAAATCAGCACGATTAGATACTTTGAGGTTATTACTTTTTATATAAAAACTAAAAAACCTGCCATTTTAGTGCACTGTAAACACCAGGTTACAGACTGTAAAGCTAAGTAACCATGGTTTGGCTGTAAAATGAGCAGTCAGTGAGTTGAAGGCCAGTGTAAATAATACGTTAACTTTTTAATATTTAAAATAAAATGCCGAATTGCTGGTATTTTAACCTATTAAAGGTGTTAATTTTCTATTTTAGAAGTTATTTGCATACATAGACTAATTATTTATGCGTTTTAGTATCTTTTTATTTATATATGTTGCTAGGATGTTGGCAGCAAGGTTTGTATGTAACAGCCTTTCATAAATTATAAAAACACACAAAACAGGGTCGTCACTATGTCAACATATCGTTTAAACACACTCGCTGTTGCCGTTGCTTTTGCTTTTAGTGCACCAAGCATTGTTAACGCACAAGAAGCACCGGTTAAAGCTGTAAAAAATATTGAGCAAATATCAGTATTAGGATCACGCGTATCAAATCGTACTTCTACTGAATCCTCATCTCCTATTGATTTAATTGACGCGGACGATCTAAATAAAGGTGGCTTTACCGAACTTGGGCAAAGCTTACAAGCAACCGCACCTTCATTTAACTTTTCGCGTACGCAAGTATCTGACGGCTCTGATTTATTTAGACCTGCCACTTTACGTGGTTTACAGCCAGATCAAACACTAGTATTAATAAATGGTAAGCGCCGTCATAATCAAGCCATTTTTGGTTTAACCAGTACGGTTGGTGGTGGTTCAGCAGGCACCGATATGAATGCGATTCCGTTAGTTGCTTTAAAAGGTGTTGAAGTATTACGCGATGGTGCAGCAGCACAGTATGGCTCTGATGCTATTGCAGGGGTTATTAACTTATCGCTTAACAATTCAACTGGCGTTACTACAGGTTATGTACAATATAGCGAAACCGGCGAAGGCGATGGCGAAACAGTATCGGTTGGCTTAAACCGCGGTTTTGATTTAGGCAGCGAAGGTGGGTTCATTAACCTATCACTTGAGCACCGTGATGCACAAGGCACTAACCGTGCAGAGCGCGATATTGGCGGCTCACTCGATGTAGCACCTGGTACGCTTTCTAAAGATGTACGCTGGAGCCAAGGTAATGCAGAGAGCGAATTTACCTCACTATTTTATAATATGGCACTGCCAGTTGGTGGCGATAATGAACTTTACTCATTTGGTGGCTATTCTGAACGTACCGCTTTAGGTAATGGTTTTTACCGAAACTTTAATGAAGCTGGCAAAAACGTAACTCAAGTATACGCAGATGGTTTTTTACCGCAGATTTTTAACGAAGCACAAGATATTTCACTTGCACTTGGACTTAAAGGCGAAATTAATACCGACTGGGGATACGATGTATCGGCGGTGTATGGTGAAAACCAATACGACTTTACTTCACGTAACAGCATTAATGCCTCGTATGCGGCAGAGTATGTTGCTAATAACCCAAATGCGAGTGACGCTGATATAGCGGCTAATGCGGGCCCAAGTGGTGGGTATTCAGGTGGTTTCCGTTTTGATCAAACTACAGTTAATGCCGACATTAATGGCATTATAGATATTGGTCGTAGTGAGCCTCTTTATTTGTCGTTTGGCGCAGAGTACCGTAAAGAAAATTACGAAATAGTCCCAGGGGAAGAAGCTTCTTATGCGTGTGGTTTAGCTAATATGGATACCTCGTATCCGTCAGTTAACGATCCTAATCAATTTGCAGAGTGTGGTTTTCAAGCTTATAACGGTTTGCGCCCTGAAGCGTCAAATTCACAAAGCCGCGACAGCTATGCATTTTATGTAGATGCAGAAACCATGATCACCGATGCATGGAACGTAAGTGGCGCACTTCGCTACGAAGATTTCTCGGATGCAGGCGATGATTTAATTGGTAAATTAGCAACGCGTTATGAATTTAATGATGACTTTGCTGTGCGCGCTGCAGCATCAACAGGCTTTAGAGCACCGTCGTTACAACAAAGTGGCTATACAGCATTTACCACTAACTTAGGCTCAGATGGCACGTTAAGCCAATCGTTTACAGCAACCACAGGTTCGGCATTTCCTTCTGCTTTAGGAGTTAATAGTTTAGAGCTAGAAACATCTAAAAACTTAAGCGCAGGCTTTGTTTATGATGTAACCAGCGAGCTTTCGTTAACGGTTGATTTTTACCACGTAGAAATTAAAGACCGTATAACGCTAGGTAGTTTATTGTCAGCAGACGATGTGGCATTTAGTGCAGAGGCAGTTGCTGCATTACAAGCAACCGGTGCAGTGCAAGCAAACTACTTCTCAAACTCTTTAGATTCAACTACACAAGGTGTTGATATTATTGCATCTTACCGTACTGAACTGGACGGTGGTAACTTAGGTATTACTTTTGCGGGCAATCTAAACGAAACTAAAATTGATAATGTAAATGCAGCACCTGGTATTCCAAAAAATGTCGCGCTTGATGATATACAAAGCAGCTTTTTAACAGACGGCCAACCAGGTGAGCGTGGTACGTTAACCTTTGATTATGAGCGCGATGCTTATAGTTCAATGATACGCTTTAACTACTTTGGCGAAACCGATGTTAAATACTTTGCTAACGACCATATTTCGTTACCTGGGTTTTTATCACCTACGGGTTCGTTTAAGCCTACCAGCACGGTTGAGTCAGCAGTATTGGTTGATTTAAACGTGACTTACCAAATTAACGATACGTTTGCTGTATCGGTTGGTGCTGATAACGTATTTGACGAAACGCCAGATGAATTAGGTGATGATGAAGTACTTAACTTTATCTCTAATGGCGGATTTAAATACCCATTACGTGCCGTACCTTATGGTTTTGATGGCCGTAGCTACTATGCAAAATTAAGCTTTAGCTTTTAATATTTAATAGCAGCTAAACAGTAACAAGCGCAGTTATTTACTGCGCTTTTTTTTGCCTTAATTTTATACAAATGAGGGCTGTGAAATAGGGGGAAAAGGGGGAGTGACATATTTTTTAAATGGCGCTTTAAATCACTTGCAAGCTTGTAAATTAAGCATACAATCGCCATATCTAAGTAACCTGAACTTTGGATAATAAATATATCTCAAGCAGCTACTTTCAGCGCTAACTGCGTTGAATTTACTTGCAATAGGCCAGCTATTGACGCGTAAATTCGCCTTGTTTTCACTGAAAATCTCTGGCTAGAGAAAATAAATTTAAATATAACTATGATTTAGTACGTTAGTAAATCTCTTAACCAGAGTTCAGGTTAAATAACATACAATCTATTTTATAATTAGTTAGTTTATAGGAAAAATGATGACTAAAAAATCGAAAGCAAAAACGGCCACTAACAGCGCCGTAGATACTGGCCGCGGTGTTATTAGGCACAATGCGTTGGCTGCACTGGTTACTTCTAAGGTGTTTAAACCACAAGTGGTTAAAGCTAAAAAAGGTAAAGGCTCTTTCAAGCGCAGCAACAAACATGCAGGACAAGAGTCCTATTTAATCGCCGCTTAAATAGCTGTGATCAAATAGGGCTTTTAGTTAAAAATTAGGTGCTAGGTAGGTTAAACAAATACTTTAGTTTTCAAAGCTAATTACTACCTAAAGCCTGCTCGCCCCCCAAAATGAAAAAGCGGACTGACAGCCAAAATGGCCGACAGTCCGCTGTTATCAAATATAAGACCCTAGTTATGCTGCTTTAAAACAGTATACTGCAAGTTTGTTACCGTCTAAATCACGAGTATAAGCAGCGTAGGCATTAGGAGCCCAACCGCGAGTACCCGGTGCGCCTTCATCAGGGCAACCTGCTGCTAAAGCCGCTGCATGGAAAGCATCTATTGATGCACGATCAGGTGCTTCAAAGCTAACCATAGTGCCGTTACCCACAGTTGCAGGCTGGCCGTTGGCAGGTTTTAGTACAAAGAAAGACGGTGCGTCTACGCCCCAAATTGAACCATTGTCATCTAAATCTGCAATACGCTTAAGACCAATAATACTTAATACGTTGTCGTAAAAGGCGCGAGCCTTGTTTAAATCGTTTGTGCCTACTGTTGTATGTGTATATATGCTCATAGTGTATTCTCCGAAATTTAATAAAATTTATTTAGGTGTAAACATGCTATCTGCAGTGCGGTGTGCGGTATATACGGCTTCACCATCACTTTGAGCATCAAATATAACGGTAACATTAGGCGTGAAAAGCACAACGTCGCCTACTTCTGCTACATATTTATTGCCTTGTAAATCGCGCATCACAATTTTGCCTTTAGTGATTACTTTGTATTCTACAAATTCATAAACAAATTCAAATTCAACGCCAGGCTGCATAGCAAAAAAACCAACCGTTAAGCCGTTTGAGTTATCGGTGACTGTCAGCTCAGCCATCTGACTTTTTAAATCTTTAACTTCAAGCAAGCCCGCAAGATCGTTAAGTTTATAAGTGCCCGCTTTAAATAATTGAATGCTTGGCTCTTGAGCAAGTTTAGTGGTAACAGATTGAGTCATTAATGTGATCCTAATATGCTGTACTGAAACATCAGTATCTATAAATTGTTTAATGCTTAGCGTCGGTGCATTGCTGCTGTTTGACCCATGAGCCGTACTTTACATTGTTTACCACAAATGATAACCGACATGAAAATCAAAAGACTTTTACCTGGCAGTAACAATGTAGAAAAATTAAAGGTGGGGGAATAAATAGGTTAACGGTAATAAATTAAATATCAGCAAAGGCTCGCCAAGTAAGATAGTGGTAGTGGTAGTGGTAGGTAGGAATTTATTGGTGTGTGTTTGTGGTTACCAGCACACCAAACTGCGGAGCGGGCAGGCGGTGCGCGGCAGAGCTAGCATGAAATTAAAGCTTAATAACAAAAAGCACGATGTAAAAATCGCACTTACAAGTAAACCCAAACACCGAGCTTGGCTAATCTTTACCTAAAACTTGAGACCTAAAGCCAGTACTTTCCCTTAAATTTTTGTTGTTGAATCTCGTACTAAAAGTTCGGGAGTGTAGTGCTTTACAATATCGCGGGTGTCGCCATTGCGAATTTGTGCAATGAGTAAGTTAGCGGCATCTTCGGCTATTTTATTATTAGGTTGATCTGCCGTAGTGAGCTTTGGCCAAGTTTGACGCGAAAACGGGCTGTTTTCAAACCCGGTAATAGAGAGCTGCTTAGGTACGTCAATATCCATTAATCGCGCAGCAAATAATGCACCAGCGGCTATTTCATCATTACAAGAGACTATCGCAGTGGGTTTATTTGTTTGATTTATTAATGTAGTAGCCCCAGCAACACCTGAGTCGAATGAATACTCACCGGCAATAATAAGGCGTGGGTCTAGGGCAATATTGTATTGCTTGAGAGCTGCTTTGTATCCCTCTAACCGCTCAGTTGTTGAGTTATGCTCAGCTCCCCCTGCTAAAAAGCCGATTTTATTATGACCATTATTGATTAAGTGTTCGGTAATTGCTTTTGAGGCAAGATTATCGTCAATCATAATGCAGGGAGTTAGTGTATCTGGGGCGCTGTGCCCTGAAAGAATACGCACAATTTTAATATCAAGTTGGGTTAGTTGCTCAACAAAGTTAGGCATTTCTGAAAAAGGGGGGGTGAGAATAATACCGGCAATACGCGTACGTTTTACCATGCTGGTAACTTCGTTAATTATATCGACTTCTTTTGCATCGCATGGATGTATAAGTAGTTCAAAGCCTTGTTTTTTACATGCATTTAATATCCCTCTTTGCATGTCAATAATATAGTAAGCATTAGGATTGTCGTATATGTAGGCGATACTATAAGATTTTGTGCCCGCTAAGCTACGCGCTGCTAAATTTGGGTGGTAGTTTAGCTCACTGACCGAGCGCATTACTTTTTCACGCGTGTTCTGACGTACGGAGGCTTCGTTATTCATAACTCGCGATACGGTTTTTATTGATACACCCGCATGTTTAGCTACGTCGTTTATAGTCGTTTTCATATAGTTAATATACCTTTAAATACTATTGTTGGTATTGAGTTTATTTGCTTGTACTAATAGTTATTAGGCTATTAACAGTACTACGATTATTGTTATAGACGGTTAAATTATAAAGAAATACGCTGAAATTGACAGCTAATTTGCATACCGCACTGATTATTAATTATGCTGCTAGGTAGTTTAAATACCTTTTAATACAAGATGATAATGTATTTTTTAAAATCCCCATGTGAATTTATTGTATATATTATGTATTTGTATGTAGCTATAAAAATAAAAACGCGGTAAAGTTACCCATTAATGACAGCGTTGTCATGAGGTTTTGGTTAATATTACTGTTTTTAGCTCTTTGTTACTTTTTTAAAAGTAATAAAGTTAAGTTGCTGCCAAGTTTAAGTTTATTTACTAACCTCACCTTAAAATTTAATGCATAAAATCAACATATAATCATCAGTTTAAGGTGTTTTAATGACCTTAATCGATAAGTTATAGGATATGTTTATTAAGCAGCCAAGTTAGTTATATAAAGTGAGAAAAAAGTATGCCGATAAGATTATTACTCATTTACTGCTGTATAGCGTTTGGCATAACAGCCTGTCAAAGCAACACTGAAGATACTGCAAAAATTAAAAAACAGACGCTTGAACCTGCCACAAATACTGCAATTGACTTAATTGCACAAACGTTACAAGTTAAATATCAGCAAAGCGATAACCGCCCGTCTGCCAAGTGTGATCAGCAAATTGAAAGTGGCAATTGTTATAAAGTAAATTTACAATTAACAGCAAATAATAGTATTAACTATACGCAGTGGAGGGTTTATTTTAGCCAAATAACACCAATTCAAACCGCGATAAGTGATGAGTTCACTATTAAGCACGTTAATGGTGATTTACATGTTATAGAGCTTAGCGAGCAATTTAAGGGTTTTCAAGCCGGCGAAACTAAAACAATTACCTTTTATGCTGACTTTTGGTCATTATCAGAATCTGATGCAATGCCAAATTATATTGCGGTTAATAATAATGACTATGCGCAAGTTATTAATAGTACCAAAGTAACGCAGGATGCAGATACAGGGTTAGAAAACCGACCTTATATTGTGCCGTATACAGATTTAGAACGTCAATTTAAGCGCACCAAAAATGATAAAACACAATGGTTAACCGCTGAGAGTTTATACGAACGTAATAAAAACTATGACTTTGCGGCGTTTATAAACAACAAAAACAGCTTAAGTAAGACCATTGCCCAGCAAATTATTCCTACGCCCACAAAAGCAACCTTTAGTAACATAGCAACACTTGATGTTAGTTCGGGCATAAATTTTCATTTTAATAATATAAATACAAAGTCGGTAGCAGCGGCAATATCACGTTTTGAGCAGTTAGGAATACAGATAGTTAAAAGCACAGCGGCTGTTAGTGTTAATTTAGCCTTAGTAGCAGATAATACTCAGCCAAACGGCAGTTATACTTTAGCAATTAAGCCAGATGCAATTTATATAGAAGCAGGTGATGAATCGGGCGTATTTTACGCTATTCAAAGCTTGGCGAGTTTATATCAAATGGGCCTGAGTACACTGCCTGTAGGTACAGTTACCGATCAGCCGCATTACCAATTTAGAGGTGTATTAGTTGATGTAGCGCGTAATTTTCGTGATAAAGAATTTATTTTAAAGTTACTCGATCAAATGGCGGCTTATAAGCTTAATAAATTGCATTTACACTTAGGTGATGATGAAGCGTGGCGCCTAGAAATTCCATCGCTGCCAGAGCTTACTGAAATAGGTGCAAAACGTTGTTTTGATACCACAGAGCAGCACTGTTTAATGCCACAATTAGGTGCAGGGGTTGATCCCTCAAGTAGCGTAAATGGTTATTACTCTGTTGCTGACTATCAACAAATACTTAAAGCAGCGAGTGCGCGGCACATTCAAGTGATCCCTTCGCTAGATATGCCTGGGCATTCGCGTGCGGCCATTAAAGCGATGACAGCGCGTTATAATTATTACATGCAAAAAGGTGATAAGTTAAAAGCAGAGCAGTTTTTGTTACACGATCCCCTTGATACTACAGTATATTCCTCGGTTCAACATTATAACGATAATACTATTAATGTGTGTTTAGAGTCGTCTTATGCGTTTATAGCTGAGGTAATGCAACAAGTAAAAAATATTCACCATGAAGCGCAGCACCCATTAACTCGCTATCATATTGGTGCCGATGAAACCGCAGGTGCTTGGACATCATCTGTGGCTTGTAATACTTTTATTAAAGAAAATACCTTAGGTATTACTAAAGTATCTCAGTTAGGCAGTCATTTTATAGAACGCATAGCTGGTATGTTAGCGAATATGGAAATTGAAACCGCAGCTTGGAGCGACGGCTTATCGCATACAGATCCGCAAAAAATGCCCGCAGTAGTGCAAGCAAATAGCTGGGATTTATTAATGTGGAATGGTCATCAACAGGCCCATAACTTTGTAAATAAACAGTGGCAAGTAGTGCTTTCAACTCCTGACGTTTTATATTTTGATTTTCCTTATGAAGCCGATCCTAAAGAACATGGTTATTATTGGGGATCGCGGCAAATTAATAGTGAAAAAGTATTTCAATTTATGCCTGACAACCTGCCTGTGCATGCTGAGTTTTGGTTAGACAGGGAAGATAACCCTTATGTTGCCGACGATACATTAAAAGTAAATGAGCAAGGAGATGTCATTTCAGCTCCACTGGCTAAAAACAAAGCATTTTTAGGTGTACAGGGACAATTATGGAGCGAAAATATTCGCAGTAATAATATGGCTGAATATAAGCTTTTTCCGCGGTTATTATCCCTAGCTGAGCGGGCATGGCATAAGGCGAATTGGGCTGTACCGTACAACCATAATGGCGGTATTTATAGCCAAAATAGCCATCACTTTACTAAGCAATTAAAGCAACAACGAGATCAACAATGGCTTACTTTTGCAGCCACTATGGGCTTAAAAGAGTTTGCTAAATTAGAAACTGCAAAAGTACATTATCGAATTCCAAGTGTTGGCGCCAAAATTGAGAAAGGTGTGCTTTATGCCAATATTGCCTTTCCAGGTTTATTACTTGAATACCAAACATTAGACGGCCAATGGCATGATTATAAGCACCCCGTTGCTGTGAATAATGATGTATTTGTTAGAGCTAAAGTTGCCTCGGGTATTCGCTATGGGCGCATGTTAAAAGTAACATTTAATTGATCCATTGACCTTTTGATTGAAAGGATTACAAAAAAGTAATAAATATGTAAATAAAGAAAATGACAACGCTGTCATTTGTGTTAGTATTATATTTATTACAATCTAAGATTCGTTGTTTTATTAAGGTTTTTTACAGCGGGATTGAACACAATTAGAGGTGAAAATGTTCACAAGTGGTATTAATAAAAATGAACTTTTTATAGGGATAGATGGCGGCGGAACTAAATGTAAAGCTGTTATTGTTAACGCTAAAAATGAAGTGTTAGGCAGTGGTATTGCAGGCCCAGGTAATCCTTTACATGGGTTTGAGCAGGCGACTACCTCTATAGAGCAGTCGGCACGTTTAGCGTTACAAGATGCGGGCTTAACAGATGTTGCGCTATCAGAGTTAATCGCAGGTGTAGGTTTAGCAGGTGTTAATTTACCTAGCTTATTTGTACAAATGCAGCAATGGCAGCACCCTTTTAAAAACATGCATTTAACCACTGATTTAGTGATTGCCTGTTTAGGCGCTCACCATAGCGAGGAAGGTGCTGTAATAATTACCGGTACAGGTTCATGTGGCTTTTCATTTGTGAAAAGTAAATCATTTATGTTGGGAGGCCATGGGTTTCCTCATGGCGATAAAGGCAGCGGTGCCTGGATTGGTTTTGTTGCCTGTCAGCAGGTATTAATGGCGCTTGATACGTTAACGCCACAAACCACTTTAACTAATTTAGTGCAGTCTCATTTAGAGGTTAATAATACGATGCAAATGGTTGAAGTGATTGCTAATAAGCCAGCCACATTTTTTGCGCAAATAGCGGGGTGTGTTTTTAGCGCTGCAGCAAAAAATGATGCTATTGCAATAGCCATTATAAAAGATGGTGCAAGTTATATTAGCGATATTGCCCGTAAATTATTAGCACAAACCCCGTCAAGACTTGCATTAATTGGTGGCTTATCAGAGGTTATGACGCCTTGGCTAGACGCCGATATACAAAATAAATTATCAGCCCCTTTATCGCCGCCAGAAATTGGTTCGGTACTGTATGCCAAACAGCAACAAGTTAAATAATTTACGCTTAGGTTAAATACTTAAAATAGGATTAATTATGTTTCAAACATTAATGGAAAAAGAAGCTGCGCAAGCGCCAGATATTATTCAGCAACAGCTTATTGCTAATCAATTATTAGTTGAAAAAGTAGGCCAAAAGCTACGTGAATTTGCACCTAAAATGGTTATGATGATTGGCCGAGGATCGTCGGATCATGCTGGTGTATTTGGGAAGTACTTAATTGAAATTGAAGCGGGTATTCCGGTTAGTTCAGCAGCACCTTCAATAGCGAGTGTGTATGGTAAGTCGTTAAACTTACAAGATGCATTAGTTATTGTAATTTCTCAGTCAGGACGCAGCCCAGATATTATTGCACAGGCCGAAATGGCTAAAAAATCAGGCGCTTACTGTATTGCTTTAGTAAACGATGAAAGCTCACCACTGCGAGACATAGTGGATGAAATTATACCGCTAAAAGCAGGTGACGAAATGTCGGTAGCCGCAACTAAAAGTTATTTAGCAACGCTGTCTGCTTTAGTACATATAGTGGCAAATTGGACGCAAAACCAGCCATTAATAGCGGCGTTAAATGAGCTACCTACAGCAATGAAAACCATGGTCGAATCACCAGTGCAACTTACCCCATCTGCCCTTGAAGGGGTTAAAAATATGGTGGTGTTGGCGCGCGGCTTAGGGTTTTCTATAGCCAAAGAAATGGCCTTAAAGCTTAAAGAAGTGTGCGCTATTCATGCTGAGTCATTTAGTAGTGCAGAGTTTTTACATGGGCCAGTGACGCTAGTTGAACAAGGTCTAGTTATTTTAAATTGTGCTGTAGCTGACGAAACAGCCTCCTCGCACCAGTTGCAAATAAATGAAGTGGCTCAACGTGGTGCTCAATTAGTGCAATTAAATCAAAATAATATTACGATTCACCCACGTTTGGCACCATTTTTGGTATTACAACGCTTTTACTTAGATGTAGCAAAAGTTGCACTTAGCAGAGGTTTTAATCCAGATGAGCCAAAAGGGCTTAAAAAAGTAACAAGGACTTTATAAATGTCACCACAACGCATTTATGTAAAACAATTTTTTGATGGCGATAACTTTATTAAAAACAAAGTGTTGTCCATTGAAAATGGCATCATTATTGGTATCGATGACGATTTACAACAATATGATGAAAAGTTAGCAGGCTTAGTGGCACCGGGTTTTATTGATTTACAAGTGAATGGTGGCGGCGGTGTGTTATTTAACAACACGCCTTCGGCAGAGGGGGTTAATACCATGTTGTTAGCCCATGTAAAATATGGCACAACCGCTATGTTACCTACCTTGATCACCGATACTGTTGAGGTAATGCAACAGGCGGCAGATGCGATTGCAGCGGCTATCGCACAGAAAGTACCGGGTATTATAGGTATTCATTTTGAAGGGCCGCACTTATCGATAGCAAAAAAAGGGGCGCATAGCGAAGCATTTATTCGCCCAATTTCAGCCCAAGAATGGCAAATATTATCGCGTCAAGACTTAGGCAAAGTAATTGTTACTTTAGCGCCTGAAAATGTTTTAACTAGCGATATAGTTAAAATGCGCGAACTCGGTATTCATGTTTGCTTAGGCCACACTAATGCAAGTTATACAGTTGCTCAACAGGCAGTAAATGCTGGCGCAACGGGGTTTACTCATTTGTATAATGCAATGTCTGCGCTGCAAGGGCGCGAGCCTGGTGTAGTAGGCTGTGCATTACTTAATGATAATACCAGTTGCGGATTGATTGTTGATGGTCATCATGTTGATTTTGCATCGTGTCGTTTGGCATTAAAAGCTAAGCCAAAAGGCAAGGTGTTTTTAGTGACCGATGCTATGCCTCCGGTGGGAACCAAAGACACTGAATTTGCATTTTTTGACCGCACTGTTTATTTGCATAATGGTAAATTAACGTCAACCACTGGTGAGCTTGCTGGATCTGTTTTAGATATGGCAACCGCAGTAAGAAATTGCGTTAATTATTTACATGTACCGCTCTCAGAAGCGCTAAAAATGGCCAGTTTATATCCGGCTAAGTATATAGGTTTGCCAGCTCAATACGGACGATTAGTAGTAGGGAGTCGAGCCGATTTTGTGGAGTTTAATGATCAACAACAAGTAACTAGCACTTGGATTGGCGGTGCTCAGCTTTTTTAAAAAATATAATAAATATAAAGGAAAATAACATGACAACAAATGTTATGGATACATCGAAAAAAAGTAGCGTGCTCCCAATGGCTATTGTTGCGGTATTATTTTTTATACTGGGCTTTGCAACTTGGTTAAATGGCTCATTAATGCCTTATTTAAGCCAAATATTGCAGCTAACTCCGTTTCAAGGAGCGTTAATTTTATTTTCGTTCTACATTGCAGTTACTTTTACTGCAATACCCTCAGCTATGCTAATTAAAAAAGTAGGTTATAAAAATGGTATGGCATTAGGAATGGGACTAATGATGGTTGCTGGGTTGTTGTTTATTCCTGCGGCTATGTCACAGTTTTTTCCTTTGTTTTTATTAGCGCAGCTAGTAATGGGCGCAGGGCAAACTTTATTACAAACAGCAGTAAATCCATATGTTGTTCGCCTTGGTGCTGAAGAGTCGGCCGCTGTACGTATTAGCATTATGGGAATATTAAACAAAGGTGCCGGCGTTATAGCGCCCATGGTATTTACTGCACTTATATTGAGTAACTTTAAAGGAACTGTCGGCACGGTATTAACTCAGCAGCAAGTAGATAATATGGCTAATGGCTTAATTTTACCTTACCTAGGCATGGCCGTTTTTATTGGTATACTGGCTTTTGCAGTAAAAAAATCACCTTTGCCAGAGCTTATCAATGAAGATAATAACTCGGACAGTTGCCAAGGTGAAATACGCGAAACCTTATCTCATCCAAATTTAGTATTTGGTGTTATTGCTATATTTTTGTATGTGGCCGTTGAAGTTATTGCAGGCGATACCATAGGTACTTTTGCGTTATCGTTAGGAGTTGAAAACTATAGTGTAATGACCTCCTACACAATGATGTGCATGGTATTAGGCTATATTTTAGGAATAATGCTTATTCCGAGATTTATTTCTCAGCAAGCAGCTTTAACCGTCTCGGCACTGCTAGGTTTGGTAATAACATTTAGTATTTTATTTATTGATACGCAATCGTTTGTAGTGGCTAATGCGCTGTTAGTGCCATTAGGCGGTGCACAACTGCCAGATATTTTATTACTTATTGCATTTTTAGGGTTAGCTAATGCGATTGTATGGCCTGCGGTTTTTCCGCTTGCTCTATCAGGTATGGGTAAGTTAACCAGCACCGGATCTGCACTGTTAATTATGGGTATCGCCGGCGGCGCGTTTGGCCCGTTACTGTGGGGTTTACTCAGTGGTATTAGCTCATTACAAACAGGCTACTCGGTAATGCTACCATGCTATTTATTTATTTTATTTTATGCCGTTAAAGGCCATAAAATGAAAAAGAAAGTAGTGCCCGCTTAACGCTTAAACTACCAATTTATAAATTTTAGCGCCTAAACAGGCATTATAGCTTTTAGCATATATAATCTAAAAAGCGCGATATAAAATTGCAGTTAAGCAAGCCTAAATACAAGGTTTGCTTAATTTTTACCTGAGCGCTGTTTTATTTTAACCTCGTTACTTTTACTTTAATTTTACCGGCGTTAGCGCCATAAAATCGGCTTAAGTCGTTGGCAAATGGAGTAAATTCGCCTGATTGCACTATTTTAACATCTGCGCCGTCGGCTATTGCAAATAAGTTCTTGTCACTTTTATTAATAGCGCCAATTAACGAAAACCACTGTGCATTTGGCAGTCGTCTAAATGGCTCGAGCAATGCCATAGAGATTTCTTTTACGCCAAGTTGCACGTCATCGCGGTGCCAGCCAAGCGCAGTACATTTTATACTGTCGTCAAACCAATACTGATCAGGGTAAGGGGTAAAGCGATACGTTGCGCCTTGCTCTAGCATTAAACCAGTGGCGTTGTAGGCTTCGCTGGCAAATACCACCACATCTTGGCTTTGCTTTACTGCCAGTACGCTCATATTTTGGTTAGCAAGCATAATATGTGCACTTAACCCGGTAAAACTAAGTTGGGTATTATCGTTATAGATTATTTTATAAGGCAGGTTTTTAAGTGACTCTGGGCGGTAACTGGTGAGTTTGTTAATGCGTTCGGCCACGCTGTGGTGCACTAATGGCTCAAGGGGACTTGGTTCGTTATCTATCAGTACATAGCATTCTCTATCTACTAGTTTAAAAAATGGGTTAAACCAAAAATAATTTTGCTGATGGCTTAATGCCAACGGGTCGGGTGTAATTGTTATATCGTCTTGCGCGATTACTTTATTGTTAGGTAGTAAGGCTATATAGTCAATATCGTGACTGGTTAAAAAGGTGATATTTAACGGCTGCGAGATTAACCACTCTATTGCATAGCGTAAGCAAATATCGGCTAAACCATCGCGATAGTAACCGCCACCAATATCAGAATGCGCACCAGCAAACCACAATTCGGTAATGTTGCTTTGTTGGTTCATTAGTGTGGGTTCAAACGCGCGACGCTTTTCATCCAGGGCTACAAAATGTAAGGCTTGAGTAACATTACTTGCTATGGTGTGGTTTTCAAAAATTACATGCTCTGCGCCACGGGTCGCTTTGGTTATTTTTGATAAACCAATAGAGGCAATAGTGTCAAATACACACAGGTATACTTGCTCACTTATTAATGGTTCTAATAATTTTGCTAAGCGCCTAGCGAGTGCAGCGCCTCGGCTAAAACCAGTTAATAAGACAATGTCGCCTAGCTTATAATGGCTTTTAAAATCACTTAGGGCTTGTTTTAAAATGCTAGCTACATCGTCGTTACGTGGTGCGAGTGTTTGATTTAAAAAACGTTTTAAGCGGCTGCCTTTAGTACCAATACCTTGATAATAAAAACTAAGTTGATTGGTTAATTTAGTATTAGGAGAGTTATTAAGTTGTCCGCCAGCGAGTAAGTGTAGTTTAAGAATATTAGAAATACTGCTGTCTTCTTTAAAATGATCAGCACTAAACTGCTCGGCGTCTCTAGGCTCAGCACCGGTGCCATCAAAGTTAAAAATGAGTGTTTTAGCCGTCATTGCATATTACCTCCTAAGCTTTTTTACTTTATACCCAAAGCAAGCCTTTGAAATGCTGAACTTTGCATTTTGAGATGGTTTGGATATATAACGTAAAAGTGTTAAATATTAATGACAGCGGTAATAAATTCACCGCTGTGGTGTTTAAACTCTGCAAAACTTTAATGTAACTTCATTTTAGGGCGTACCACGCGCAGTATTTTTTCGCTGATCCACAAGGCAAAGGTTTTTGCACTGCCGTGAATGGCGCGTTGATGCATGCGATAGAGCGAAATATACATAAAGCGGGCAATTTTACCTTCAATAAAAAAGCTATTACTGGTGAGATTACCCATTAAATTACCAACTGTACTGTAGCGAGACAGATTAACTAAAGAGCCGTGATCGCTGTACTTAAAGCCACTCAATGGTTGCTGTTTTAATGTGGCTATAAGATTTTTTTCAACACATTGCGCCATTTGATGCGCCGATTGCGCCCGCGGTGGCACTTGTTTGCCGTCGGCTTGGGTAAAGGCGCAGCAATCGCCCAATACAAAAATGCTGTCATCAACCGTGCTTTGTAAAAATTGGTTAACTTGAATTTGATTGCTGCGAGTGAGCTCAAAAATACCTAGGTCTTTAATAAAATCAGGAGCTTTTACTCCTGCAGCCCAAAGCATAATATCGGCATTAATGTGCTCATCGTCTTTGGTAATGAAGCCGTGCTCGGTGGCCTCTTTTACTTGCGTTTGTTCGCGTACATTAACCCCTAATTTTAGCAGCTCGCGCTTGGCACTAACGGCAATGCGCTCGGGAAGTGCGGGTAAAATGCGTGGCCCGGCTTCAATTAAATGAATATGTAAACGTTTGGACGACATATTAGTTAAGCCGTATAGCTTTAATAACTCAGAAACATGATACAACTCAGCCGAGAGTTCTACACCGGTTGCGCCGCCGCCCACAATGGCAATGTTTAATGATTGTTGTTGATTGTCGTCTTGGTGCAGGCGGGTAAAGCTGTCGAGTAACGAATGCTGAAAGCGCTCTGCTTGCAGATTCGAATCTAAAAAGTAGCAATGCTCTTTTATCCCAGGAGTATTAAAGTCGTTACTTACGCTGCCTATGGCAATAACAAGGTGGTCGTAGCGCACGTTGCGCTCGGGTAAAATAGTGTGGCCTAATTCGTCATAAAGTGGTGCGAGGGTAATGGTTTTATTGCTTTGGTCAATATTACAAAATGTACCAAGCTGAAAGCGATAATGATGTTTAGCGGCATGAGCGCTGTACACTACGCCGTCTAAATCTGGGTCAATAGAGCCGGTCGCTACTTCGTGCAGTAACGGCTTCCATATGTGGGTGCGGTTTTTATCTATGAGTAGTATGTCTGCGTGTTTTTTCTTTCCTAGTTTATGTCCTAGTTGGGTTGCAAGCTCTAATCCGCCAGCCCCACCGCCAATAACGACGACTTTAGGTGTGGTAATATTCATAACGCTGCCTTTAAAAATAATATACCCAAATAATCTATGTAGAATTATTTTTTTGAGGTTACTTGGGTATGAATCAAGTTATTTTGGCAAAGGCTAAACTCGTTATTTATATGGCTATATTCTGCGCCTAAATAAAGGATGTGTCAGCAAAAAATAATGAATAAGTTATACTCACACTTTTAAAGCTAAATAGTGTGTATTTTTATACTTACTTAGGTTTTACCGTGTAGGAATATTTTTCCTTTTGAGGGAAATATTTAAACAGGATATTTTATGACCCCTTCATTAATTCAATCACTTGAGCAACACTTTGGCTTTAATCAGTTTAGAGGCGGGCAGCAGCAAACCATAGAGCAGTTGTTAAATGGGCAATCGTCGTTGGCAATATTCCCAACCGGCTCGGGTAAGTCTTTGTGTTATCAATTAACCGCGTTGCATTTACCGCATTTAACCTTAGTGGTATCGCCCTTATTGGCATTGATGAAAGATCAAATTAGCTTTTTAAACAGCAAAGGTATTTATGCTGCCAGCCTTGATTCGAGCCAAGATCAAATGCAAAGCAGTACCGTAATGAACGATGTTCGCAGCGGTAAAATTAAAGTCTTAATGGTGTCGGTTGAGCGCTTTAAAAATGAGCGTTTTAGAGAGTTTATTAACCAAATAGCAGTGTCTATGTTGGTTGTTGACGAAGCGCACTGTATTTCTGAGTGGGGACACAACTTTAGACCCGACTACTTAAAACTACCACGCTACCGTGAAGAGCTTAATATTCCGCTGGTATTATTATTAACCGCCACCGCGACTAAAAAAGTAAAGCGCGATATGGCCGAGCGCTTTGCCATTGCCCCAGAATGCATTGTACAAACCGGTTTTTACCGCGCTAATTTAGACTTAAGTGTGCTGAGTGTAAAAACGGCGGATAAAAATACCGAGCTTGCTAACATTATTAGCGCACAAAATGGCCCAGGTATTGTGTATGTTACCTTGCAGCAAAGTGCCGAACAAGTGGCTAATATGCTAAGCAATCAAGGGCTGCAAGCGGTGGCGTATCATGCTGGGCTTGAAGATACACTTAGATGGCAAATTCAAGATGACTTTATGGGTGGTAGAATTAATGTAGTAGTGGCTACGATTGCTTTTGGAATGGGCGTAGATAAAGCCGATATTCGCTTTGTTATTCATTACGACTTACCTAAATCGATTGAAAACTACAGCCAAGAAATAGGCCGAGCAGGGCGCGATGGTAACCCGTCACAGTGTTTTACCTTAGCCAACCTTGATGGGTTAAATACTGTAGAGAACTTTGTGTATGGCGACACCCCAGAGCTAAGCGGTATTGAGCATGTAATTAACGATATTCGCCAGCACCACAGCTCGCAGCAGCAATGGGAAATGCAAGAATATAGCCTTTCAAGCGACAGTAATATTAGGCAACTTGCGCTTAAAACTTTGTTAGTACAGCTAGAAATGCAAGGTGCAATTACGCCGCAATACGCTTACTACGCCGATTTTAAATATAAGTTTTTGGTTGATAAAAACGAGTTGCTAGGCCAGTTTGATGAGCAGCGCCAAGCATTTTTAACGCAAATATTTAGCCATACCGATTTTAAAAAAGTATGGGGCACGCTTAATTTTGATAGCCTGACACAAGCCGCGCAAGTCGATCGAAAACGAGTGGTTGCGGCGCTTGACTACTTAGCCGAAAAACAGCTTATTACCCTAGAAACCAAACGTATTACCCAAGTGTATAAAGTACATGGCGAGGTGATAAATAACCCTGAACTTGCGCAGCAACTGCATGATTACTTTACCGATAAAGAACAAGCTGAAATAAAGCGTATAGCTGCATTAGTACGCTTTTTTGAATTGCAAAGCTGTTTAAGCTACAACCTTGCCCGTTATTTTGACGATCAAAATGCGCCTCAGCAATGCGGCCATTGCTCAGTATGCAGAGGCCACAGTGTTAAGCTTGAATATTCAGTGCAAGCAGATGTTGTTGATGAGAGTGTAATTTATCAAAAAGTAGATGAGTTTTTACAGCACCTAGCCAGTAAAGGCATTAATAACGTAGGTATAGAAACCCAATGTCGCTTTTTAGCGGGCATGAGCGTGCCTTTATTTGCACGCAATAAAGTGCGCCAATTGAGTGGTTTTGCGCTGTGTGAAGCGATGCGCTACAGTGATATTAAAGCGAAATTACTGGCGCGTCAGCTAGCATAATATTAGCTAAATTTAACCTAGTTAGCCTTTAAAATAGCCCCTAGAGATAGATTTACTCTGCCGATTTGAGCTTAGTTGGTGTATCCTAGTGGCTTACTTTATTTTATTAAGCCACTATGCCTCAAATTGTTATTCCGGTTAAAAACCTCACCACCACCCCAGAGCCTGTTACGTGTGCTAATTGCCAAGCCTGTTGCTGCCAATTAGAAGTACGCATAGTGACAGATACCGGCGTGCCATTTCATTATATTGAATATGATAAATGGGGCAGCGAAGTAATGAAACGTGCCGATGATGGCTGGTGCCAAGCGCTCGATCGCAACACACTCATGTGTTCTATTTACGAAAACCGCCCATTAGTATGTCGCGAATTTGAAATGGCGTCGGATGAGTGTATTACCGAGCGCGAACTAGGCGGAATTTAAACTATTACAGTAAACGTAAAAAGGGCCCAAGGCCCTTTTAAAATGTGTACTAACTTAATGCAATTGGTATAACTGTAAAGCTAATACCAGACAATTATTAATCGTATTTAGCTTCAAGCTCTTGTGCGGTATGAAACTTCTCATGGCTTTGTAATTGCTCATCGTACTTAACTAGGTTTTTAAAGTGTGCTAGTTGACCTGAGTTTTTAACGATTTCGACAATAAACGACATCATAAAATCGGCGCCGGTTAGGGTGTCGCCTACTAAGTAACGCTTGCCTTCTAGGCGATCGTTAAAGTAGCTTATTACTTTAGCTGTTTCGGCGTCGGCGTAACCTTCTAAAAACTGGGTTTTAGCGCCATCTTTTAATACAAACATTTTAAGCAGCAGCGGTAAAATAGCTGAGCTTTCGGCAAAGTGTAGCCATTGCTGATAATCAACATAATCGCGAGTGCCTGCCTTAGGCGCAAATTTTCCGTTACCGTATTTAGTAATGAGGTAATCGGTAATGGCGCCCGATTCGGCAACAATAATCCCATCATCTTCTATCACTGGCGACTTACCAAGCTGATGAATATGTTTAAGTTCATCTGGGGCTAAAAAAGTGTCTTTATTACGCTGGTAAGCAACAATTTCATAATCTACTGCTAATTCTTCTAGTAACCAGATGATACGTTTTGAGCGTGATTTATTTAAATGATGTAGCTTGATCATAGTAATCCTTGTTGCGTTGCCATTTTGTACAGATAACAACGCATTAAATTTAAAGTGGGCTGTTAATTTTAACTACAGTTTTACCGAAGTTTTTCCCGCTGAGCATATCGTTAAAGGCAGTAATGGTATTTTCGATGCCTTCTACCATATGTTCGCGGTATTGAATTTTTCCATCTTGTAGCCATTGCTGCATAGCGGTTGCAAACTCATCATAACGATGGCCGTAATCGTCAAAAATAATAAAGCCTTGCATCTTAATACGCTTAGAGAGTATTTGCCCCATTAGCATACCCAAACGATCAGGGCCTTCTGGTAAGCTGGTTGCGTTATACTGCGACACTAAACCACACACAGGTACGCGTGCTGATGTATTGAGAAGGGGTAATACGGCGTCGAATACCTTGCCGCCCACATTTTCATAATAAACATCAATACCATTATCACAGGCTTGTTCAAGTTGCTGTGCAAAATTATCTGCTTTGTGATCAATACAGGCATCAAAACCTAATACTTCTACTGCGTACTTACATTTTTCACTGCCACCGGCAACACCGACGACTCTACAGCCTTTAATTTTTGCAATTTGGCCAACGGTAGCGCCCACAGGGCCTGTTGCTGCAGCAACGACCACGGTTTCACCTGCTTTAGGTGCACCAATATCAAGTAATCCCATATAAGCGGTAAAGCCCGGCATTCCCATAATACCTAGTGCATACGAAGGATTAGTAGGCTCTTTGCCTAATTGCATTAACCCTTCGCCGTTGCTAATAGCGTAGTCTTGCCAACCAGTGTAAGCCAATACCCATTCGCCTTCGCTAAAGGAGTCGTTTTTAGACTCTTGAACTTGGCATACAGTTGCCCCAACCATCACGTCGCCAACATTTACTGGGTCGGCATACGATTTAGCGTCGCTCATGCGGCCACGCATGTAAGGGTCCAGGGATAAGTAAATGGTACGCAGTAATACTTCACCATTTTTTAATGGCGGCAGCTCTAGTGTTTTTAATGCAAAGTTTTCATCGGTAGGAGCACCGTGTGGGCGTGATGCTAACGTGAGTTGTCGACTGGTTGTTGACATATAAAATCTCCAATAGATGAGTGAACTACTTTGATCTGAATGTTTTAGTTTGTGTTTAAAGCAAAGTTGAAACTAAACAATAATACGCAGATAAGTAGTAAGAAACCTGAGCTCCGGATAATAAACTTATCTCAAGCAGCTATTTTCAGCGCTAACTGCGTTGAATTTACTTGCAATAGGCCAGCTATTGACGCGTAAATTCGCCTTGTTTTCACTGAAAACCTCTGGCTAGAGAAAATAAAATCAAATATAACGATGATTCAATACGTTAGTAAATCTCTTAACCAGAGCTCAGGTTAAGTATGTATATCTTAATACAGGAGTTTTGGGCACACGGTTAAAAAATCAACCCCAAGGTGTGAGTATTTACTCTAAGGTGAGTTTATAAGTGGATTAACTGATTTCTATAGCGCTATAACTTTTATTTAAACTACTCTAAAATGAATGCTATTAACTTAACAACAATAGATGCGAAATTATTATGCACCCACACATTAGTAAGCTTTATAACAGTGCGTTAAAGCCAAGCCGATTAATTATAGGCCTAATGAGTGGTACCTCGTTAGATGGGCTTGATGTTGCCTTATGTAAAATAACTGCCGCGGGTGTGCATACCCAAATTGAGGTTTTAAAGTTTACTACGGTTGATTATAGCGATGATTATAAAACAAAAATAAAGCAGGTATTCGCCAAGCGTGAATGCAACTTAGAATACCTTACGTTATTGCACCCTTGGGTTGGTAAATTACATGGTGACATGGTTAATCAGTGTTTAAAAAGCTGGCAAATAAACCCAGCCAACATAGATGTAATAGCCAGCCACGGACAAACTATTTACCATTGTCCTAAAAGCCAGCATCAGTATAACGACTTTAACAATGGCACTTTACAAATTGGCGATAGCGACCAAATAGCTGTTACTACAGGTATTACTACCATTGGCGATTTTAGGCAAAAGCATATAGCAGCAGGCGGCGAGGGCGCACCACTTGCCGTGTATGGTGATTATTTGTTTTTTTCAAGCTCTGACGAAAACCGTATTTTACTTAATATGGGCGGTATAGCTAACCTCACTTTTTTACCCCAAAATGGCGATAGCAGTGCAGTATTTAGCTCTGACATTGGCCCATGCAATACCATTATGGACGCCTATGTGCAGCGTTATTTTAATAACATGCATTACGATGAAAACGCTGCGATAGCGAAAGCGGGCGTTATTAATACTGCGTTACTAACAGCGCTTTGCGACAATCATTTTTTAACCCTAAAAATGCCAAAAACCACTGGCCCTGAAGTGTTTAATCTGGCTTATTTAGAGGCTGCGCAACAGGCTTCAAATACCCAAAAGTTAAGCCATCAAGACGTAATGGCCACCTTAAGCCGCTTTACCGCAGAGGTTATTGCTAATGCGTTAAATACGTGCGTAAAAATAGCGCCCAATAGTGTGGTGTATGCAAGTGGCGGCGGCATTCACAACTTACTCTTAATGCAACATTTGGTAACGCTTTGTCCGGCTATTAAAGGTTTTAAAAACACTCACGCATTAGGAGTTGATCCCGACGCGAAAGAAGCGGTGCTTTTTGCTATTTTAGCTAACGAATGCCTAGCCGGTGAGCAGCTACACCTTAATAATAAAGCCCAAGGAATTGCCGGCGTTACTATGGGTAAAGTGAGTTTTGCAGATTGAAACCACATATTCTAAGCTTAAGTTTTTAGGTGAGACCTAGCCAAACTCACTGTTTGGCCTTTGCATAACTGCGACTGACTGTTTTAGGGTAAGCTTATTTTTTTGCGCTGCCATTAGCGTGAATATTGTTTTGTAGTAATTAATTGCAGCTGCGCTTTAATTATTATAAAAATGTTATTGCTTATTTACTTTTTAAAGATGCACCAATCCTCCCTTAGTTTCGCCCCTCAGGCCTTAGTGGTGCACTTTTATAACTAAAAAGACCAAACCCATCCAAATCAACTATGCGCTTTTTTAAAACATAAGGCATAGTTATTAAATGCAGTGTAAATAGGCTGTTAATAACTATTTTTGACTATATATATTCATATAATCTGAATGTATATTCATTTCTTAGTTGACTCAGCGTTATTTTACGGCTAGTTTTTATCCCCCTTTGATTAAAGTTTTCACTAATAAATACTGCGCTATACAAATTCAAAAAGATTTTACAGTGGCTGTTTTAGGCATTTTAACGATTTTTTGAATGAGATAAGCGCATACCTCGAGTATATAAAAATATATGACTTAATTAGTAAGCACAATTTAGCTGATAGCAATAGGCTGATGAAATAGGAATAAGTAATGAATGATATGAGCAAAAAATCCCAAGGTCTTTATCGCGCTGAATTTGAACATGACAGTTGCGGCATTGGCTTTGTCGCTAACCTTAAGGGTAAAAAGTCACACGATATTATCGAAAATGCACTCACCATGCTCAGCTGCATGGAACATCGTGGTGGAACAGGGTTTGACGTTAAAAGTGGTGATGGTGCTGGTATTCTTATTCAAATTCCTCATGAGTTTTTCCGTCAAGAAACCGCAAAGCTAGGGTGGACACTGCCAAGCGCCTTAAACTATGGTGTGGGGATGATTTTTTTCCCACGCGATAAAGCACTTAGCGACGCGTGTAAAAAAATACTAAATCAAAATATTGCAGAACTGGGTTTAACCTTAATAGGGTATCGGGATGTTCCGGGCGATAACTCTATGTTAGGCGCGGCTTCATTTGAAAGCGAGCCAAATATTGAGCAAGTGTTTATTGCTAAGCCGCAAGGGCTAAGCGCACAAGAGTTTGAACGTAAGTTGTTTGTACTGCGTAAATACACCTCGCATAAAATTAATGGTTTGGATTTCACCGAACGTGATGAATTTTATGTTACCTCAATGTCATCTACCAAAATTGTTTATAAAGGCCAGTTTACCACCGAGCAAGTGCGCCAGTATTACCTTGATCTGCAAGACGAGCGTACTATTTCGGGAATGGCGATGTTTCATTCTCGCTTTTCAACCAATACTTTTCCTGCTTGGCGCCGTGCGCAGCCGTTTCGTTATATAGCCCACAATGGTGAAATTAATACGGTACGCGGTAATATTAACTGGATGAATGCTCGTGAGGCATTGTTTAGCTCGGTTAATTTTAGCGATGCTGAATTGAACATGTTAAACCCAGTGTGTAATAACGATAACTCAGATTCGGCTAACCTTGATATGGCTATTGAGCTATTAGTGCTCAGCGGACGCTCATTGGCGCAAGTAATGATGATGATGGTGCCAGAAGCATGGCAAACTCAAACCGATATGGATGCCACTAAACGTGCATTTTACGAGTATTATGCCTGTATTATGGAGCCATGGGATGGCCCGGCATCGTTATCGTTTACCGATGGTAACGTTATTGGTGCAACACTTGACCGTAATGGTTTGCGCCCTTCGCGTTACTTGTTAACCGAAGATGGCACGCTAGTGATGGGCTCTGAAACCGGTGCATTGTGCGTTGATCAATCAACGGTTGTTGAAAAAGGGCGTTTGCAACCGGGTAAAATATTTATTGCTGACTTAGAGCAAGGTCGCATTATTAGTGATGACGAAGTAAAACAACACGTTAGCTCGGCTCAGCCGTATGCTCGTTGGTTAGCTGAAAACAAAATTGAATTAGACAATTTACCCGTTCCTAGCGCGTCTTTTGCCCAGCCGCCATTGGCAGAGCTGCGAAAAATACAAAAAGCATTTGGTTACACCAGCGAAGATCTTAACCTAGTACTGGCGGGTATAGTTGGTACGGCTAAAGAGCCACTAGGCGCTATGGGTACCGACACGCCGCTTGCAGTGCTGTCGCATCGCCCGCAACAATTATCACATTATTTTAAGCAGTTATTTGCGCAAGTAACCAACCCACCCATCGACCCTATTCGTGAAGAGTTGGTTATGTCGTTGCGCGGTTATATTGGCCGCTCACTTAACTTGCTCGATGAAACACCTGGGCATTGCCATAAGGTTGAAATTGAACAGCCTGTATTAACTAATGAGCAATTACGCAAACTACAGTATATAGATAATAACCATCTTCAAGCTAAAACGATCGACATTACTTTTAAAGCCAGTGGTGGGCCAGGTGCACTAAAAAGAGCACTGGATCGTATTTGTTTATATGCCAAAAATGCCGTTGAAGATGATTATGAAATACTTATTTTAAGTGACCGAGGCGTAGACAGCGACCATGTTGCTATACCTTCTGTATTGGCAACAGCTGCGGTGCATCACTATTTAATTCGTGAAAAACTACGCTCATCTGCCGATATAATTTTGGAGTCGGGTGATATACGCGAAACGCATCATTTTGCTACTGTTATTGGTTATGGCGCTGCGGCAGTTAACCCGTATTTAGCCCTAGAGAGCATGTATGGTTTACGTGATGAAGGCGTACTTGATACTAACTTAACGAATGAACAAATTACCCAAAAATACACCAAAGCGGTAGGCAGCGGCTTGTTGAAAACCTTCTCTAAAATGGGCATTTCAACGCTACAGTCGTATTTAGGTGCGCAAGTTTTTGAAGCCTTGGGTATTAATTCGGAGGTTATTGATCAGTACTTTACCGGTACGGTTAGCCGTATTGAAGGCTTAAGCCTAGATCAAATTGCCCAAGAGGCGCTATTACGCCACCGTGAGGGTTTCCCTGAGGCCAACCGCATTGCTATAGATAAACTACTGCCTACGGGCGGAGAATACTCGTGGCGTCATGATGGTGAACGGCACTTATTTAATCCCACGGTAATTCGCTTACTGCAGCATTCAACAGCCAGTAATAATGTTGAGCAGTTTAAGCAGTATGCAAAAACGGTGGACGATCAAAGTAAAGAAGCCTTTACCTTACGGGGTTTATTACAATTGAATAGCGATCGTCCTGCTATTGCCTTGAGCGAAGTGGAACCGGTTGCCAACATTTTCAAACGCTTTGCCTCGGGTGCCATGTCGTTTGGCTCAATTTCGTGGGAAGCACACACTACTTTAGCTATAGCTATGAACCGCATTGGCGGTAAAAGTAACAGCGGTGAGGGCGGCGAAGACCCAATTCGTTATACTGCGCTTGAAAATGGCGATTCGATGAATTCGCGAATTAAACAAGTGGCTTCGGGTCGTTTTGGTGTTACTAGCCATTATTTAGCGAATGCCGATGAGCTACAAATAAAAATGGCGCAGGGCGCTAAACCGGGCGAAGGTGGGCAATTACCCGGCGATAAAGTAGATGCATGGATAGGTAAAACTCGTGGCTCTACGCCAGGGGTGGGCTTAATTTCGCCGCCGCCACACCATGATATTTATTCTATTGAAGATTTATCGCAACTTATTTTCGATCTTAAAAACGCCAACCGCGACGCGCGCATTAACGTTAAATTAGTATCAGAAGCGGGTGTAGGTACGGTTGCATCGGGTGTGGCAAAAGCCTATGCCGATGTGGTACTGATTGCGGGCCACGATGGCGGCACCGGTGCGTCACCACTGAGCTCAATTAAACATACGGGCTTACCGTGGGAACTGGGTTTGGCTGAAACGCATCAAACTTTGGTGCGTAATAAACTGCGTAGCCGTATTACGGTACAAACCGATGGGCAACTTAAAACGCCACGCGACTTAGCCATTGCAACGCTGCTTGGTGCAGAAGAGTACGGCATGGCTACCACAGCATTGGTGGTTGAGGGATGTATTATGATGCGTAAGTGTCATTTAAATACCTGCCCAGTTGGTATTGCCACACAAGATAAAGGCCTGCGCGACAAGTTTACTGGTCGTGCCGATATTTTAGTTAACTTTTTTACCATGATGGCAGAAGGTTTACGCGAAATTATGGCTGAGCTTGGCTTTAGAAGTATTGAAGAAATGGTGGGCCAAACTCAGTGCCTTACGCAGCGCAAAGATGTTGACCATTGGAAATACCAAGGCGTTGACTTAACTCCACTATTACACAAAGCAGAATGCGCTGAAAACGAAACTCTGTATCAATCAATAAAGCAAAAGCATTTAATCGACGACATTATCGATCGCAAAATGATCAAAGATGCTCAAGCGGCACTAGATTCTGGGCAAAGTATGGCGCTTGAATACGATGTGATTAACACCGACAGAACCATAGGGGCGATGATCTCTAACGAAATCTCTAAAAAGTACCATGCAGATGGCTTACCGCAAGATACTATTAAGGTTAAGTTTAACGGCTCAGCGGGGCAAAGCTTTGGTTGTTTTTCAACCAGGGGTTTACGTTTTGAGCTTGAAGGCGATGCCAACGACTACTTTGGTAAAGGGCTCTCTGGCGCAAATTTAGTGGTGTACCCTAGTAAACAAGCTAAGTTTGCTGCAAGTGAAAATATCCTCATTGGTAATGTGGCCTTTTTTGGAGCAACTTCGGGTAGCGCCTTTATACGCGGTATAGCGGGGGAGCGTTTTTGTGTACGTAACTCGGGCGCAACAGCCGTTGTTGAAGGTGTGGGGGATCACGGTTGTGAATACATGACCGGCGGTAAAGTGGTTATTTTGGGCGCAACTGGTCGAAACTTTGCTGCAGGTATGTCGGGCGGTGTTGCTTACGTACTTGATGTAAATAATGACTTTGCGGCTAAATGCAATATGGAAATGGTCGCACTTGAAAGTGTAGATACCGACGCTGAAAGCCACGAATTAAAAGTCTTAATTAGCCAACATTTTGATGCTACAGGTTCAGATGTTGCCAGTGATTTATTAAAAGATTGGAACAGCAATGTTAAGCGCTTTGTTAAAGTAATGCCGGTTGATTACAAACGCATGCAAGGTTATATGAATGATGTACGCAGTAGCGGAAAATTCACCTCAGAGTATGACATTGCCGTAGAAGCATTCGACATTCATTTAAACAACATAGCTAGCGCTAAAGCTTAAGCTGCCAAGGAGAATATATTATGGGAAATCCAACAGGGTTTATCAACGTAGGTCGTGCCTTGCCAACTGAGCGTAACGCAGGTGAACGTTTAATTGACTGGCTGGAAGTATATGAAGAAATACCACAAGCAGATGTAGAGCAGCAAGCTTCGCGTTGTATGGATTGTGGCGTGCCGTTTTGTCAGTCGGCAAAATCAGAATTTGCACCGGCAGTAGCTGGGTGTCCGGTAAATAATGTAATACCGGAGTGGAATGACTTAATTTATCGCGGCCGCTGGCAAGATGCAGTAGAGCTATTGCATAAAACCAATAACTTTCCTGAGTTTACTGGGCGTGTATGCCCAGCCCCTTGTGAGGGCGCGTGTGTACTGGGTATTAACGCCGATCCGGTGGCTATTAAGTTACATGAAAAAGAAATTATTGATCATGCCTTTAAGCAAGGTTGGGTGGTTGCTGAGCCACCTGCATCTCGCACTGGTAAAAATGTAGCCGTAATTGGTTCGGGCCCAGCGGGCCTTGCCGCTGCAGCACAGTTAAATAAAGCTGGCCATATGGTTACTCTATATGAGCGCGCCGACCGCATTGGTGGCTTGCTAATGTATGGTATTCCAAACATGAAGCTACAAAAAGAATTAGTGCAACGTCGGGTTGATATTTTAGCCCAAGAAGGCATTGTTTTTGTTACTAATACTGAAGTAGGCAAAGACATTAGTGTGGCGCAGTTAGAAACTGACTTTGACTCAGTCGTGTTATGTATTGGTGCCACAGTACCGCGCGACTTACCCGTTGCAGGGCGCGAGCTTAACGGTGTGCATTTTGCGATGGACTTTTTAACAGCCAATACCAAAAGCTTGCTCGATAGCGAACATCAAGACGGAGCGTTCATTAATGCGAAAGGCAAAAGTGTAGTGGTTATAGGTGGCGGTGATACCGGCACCGATTGTATTGGTACTGCGCTTCGCCATCAGTGTAAAAGTGCTATTCAGCTAGAAATTATGCCTCGTCCACCCGAGCAACGCGACGAGAGCAGCAATCCTTGGCCACAATGGCCGAAACGTTTGTTGGTTGATTACGGCCAAAAAGAAGCTATTGCAGTACAAGGCCAAGATCCACGTCAATATTTAGTGATGACTAAAAAAATTGAAAGTGACGGGCAAGGTAATGTTAAAGCTGTGCACACTGTAGATATTACTTGGCAACTTAACGATAAAGGGCAAATGGTGCCACAAGAAGTAGCGGGCAGTGAAAAGATAATTCCTGCCGATATAGTACTGATTGCTATGGGCTTTATGGGGCCAGAAGGTGGCCTTGTTGCACAATTTGGTTTAGAGCAAGATGCTCGCTCTAATATTGCAGCACAGTACGATAAGTTTGCTACAAGCAAGCCTGGCGTATTTGCCGCAGGCGATAGTCGTCGCGGACAAAGCTTAATTGTGTGGGCAATAGATGAAGGTCGACGCTGCGCGCGTGAGGTTGACAGCTATTTAATGGGTAAAAGCTATTTGCCTTAAAGCGATTACAAGTCTGTAAACTTTAACTGCTTTAAAAGTTAAAACCATCTATTATAGCAAGCCCTACCGCATTAATTATGCAAGGTGGGGCTTGTTTTTATAATTTGTTCTATTAATAAACCTTGTAAAAAGTAGGTAAGGTAAGAAATGACTTCTGAAAAACCACGTAAATATTCACAAAAAATTGTAGATGGTAGCGCTCAGGCTCCTAGTCGTTCTATGTTACGAGCGGTAGGTTTTAATGATGACGATTTTAAAAAGTCTCAAGTTGGTATTGCCTCTACATGGTCTATGGTTACGCCGTGCAATATGCACATTAATACACTTGCCGAAGAAGTGGGTAAAGGCGTAGATAGCGCCGGTGCGAAAAGCGTTATTTATAATACCATTACCGTATCCGATGGTATTTCTATGGGCACCGAAGGGATGAAATATTCTTTAGTATCACGCGAAGTAATTTGCGACTCAATAGAAGCGGTATCGGCGGGTATGGGCCACGACGGTATTATTGCTATTGGCGGTTGTGATAAAAATATGCCGGGTTGTTTAATGGGTTTAGCACGTTTAAACCGCCCCTCTATATTTGTGTACGGCGGTACAATTTTACCCGGTGAAAATCATACCGATATAGTCTCGGTATTTGAAGCGGTGGGCAGCTACGCGGCAGGCGATATTCCAATTACGCAATTAGAACATATTGAAAAAACAGCCATACCAGGGGCCGGTTCGTGTGGTGGTATGTACACGGCAAATACGTTAGCCTCAGCAATTGAAGCTTTAGGCATGAGTATGCCAAATAGTTCTGCGCAAAATGCTATTTCACAAAACAAAAAACAAGACTGTATTGATGCGGGTAAAGCGATTGTTTATTTGCTAGAGCATGACATTAAACCTTCCGATATTATGACCAAAAAAGCGTTTGAAAATGCAATTACGCTGATCATTACCTTAGGCGGCTCAACCAATGCGGTGCTGCATTTAATTGCTATGGCTGATGCGGTAGGCGTTGAAGTAACATTGGATGACTTTGTGCGTATTGGCGATAAAACACCAGTAATTGCCGACTTGCGCCCAAGCGGTCAATATTTAATGTCGGAGTTGATTGAAATTGGTGGCATTCAGCCACTGATGAAGCGTTTATTAGATGCCGGTATGCTGCACGGTGACTGTATGACAGTGACAGGCAAAACCATGGCCGAAAATTTAGCCGATGTAGCAGATTACCCAGCAGGGCAAAATATTATTTTACCTTTTGATCAGCCAATTAAAAAAGACAGTCATTTAGTTATATTAGCTGGCAACTTAGCGCCAGAAGGGGCAGTGTCAAAAATTACGGGTAAAGAGGGTTTACGCTTTACCGGCAACGCAAAAGTATATGACTCAGAAGAGCAAGGTTTTGCCGCTATTATAGATGGGCAAGTAGTAGCCGGAGACGTTGTAGTAATTCGCTATGAAGGTCCTAAAGGTGGCCCAGGTATGCGTGAAATGCTAAGCCCCACTTCAGCTATTATGGGTAAAGGTTTAGGTAACGATGTGGCGCTTATTACCGATGGTCGTTTTTCAGGTGGTAGTAGGGGTTTTGTTGTGGGGCACGTTACACCAGAAGCTTACGAAGGCGGCGCCATTGCACTAGTAGAAAATGGTGACAGCATTACTATTGACGCGCAAAGCCGTGAAATGACTCTTAATATTACTGATGAAGAAATGGCCAGTAGGAAACAACGTTGGCAACAACCTGCGCCAAAATACACCCGTGGATTACTAGCAAAATATGCCAGAACAGTAAGCTCAGCTTCTACCGGAGCCGTGACCGATAAGCCAAGTTAAGGCACAATTAATCGCTAAAATTAGCGATTAAACTCCCCTAAATAGAGCGAGTTTTAATCCGCAAAGATCAACACGCCCTAGATAACCTTGTTACTTTATTTGTAATTTAAGTAACAAGGTTATAAATCGCTCAAGTTTTTAGTTGGCCGACCGATATATACTTAATAGCAGTTTGCGATTAAGGATGATCATGATTAACAATGGGTTAAATAACCACTCTAGTTTAGCGACAAAGCAAGTACTGCCAGTTGATAATGCAAACCATACCCTTAGCAGCAAACTGCAACATAGCCCACTCGAAATAGCGCCAAAATTAATACCAGAGTTAGCAACAGAGTTAGCAACAAAGTTAACACCAGAGCTATCACCCAAAATAACGTCCGATTTTCTCAGTCAGTTTAGCGACGAAAAAGTTGCCCAATTACTGCAACAACAACTTTCGGTGCTGATCACTCCTGCAAAAAAAGCAAATATATCGAGCTACCACTACAGCGCTGAAGAGTTAGCTATACGTACTGTAATAACGAGTCAGCAAGAAGGGCTACTTAAAAATGAGCATAGCGATAAGCTCATACAACGCTTAAATAAATCGGTAACAGATATTCAGGGTGCTTACGCCAACACCAGTGATATTTTATTTAACCTGGGGCAATTAGGGCATCAACAAACATCATTTTTAGCCTCTAGTCAGCAGCGTGTTGAGCGTGCGCTTAACCCTTATATGGAGAGTATTAATCGCAGCAAGCATGAGGATGACGATAACTACCGCTTTCAATTATCAGTAAAAACCAAAGAAGGCGATATTATTAATATTACCTTTAACTCATCGCAAGGTTATGATGAAAGTGCTGGTAAAACGGCTGATAATTTTAGCCTTAGCTATGAAGTAGAAGGGGATTTGTCAGAGGCTGAACATGCGGCTTTAACGCAGGTTATGGCGGGTGTTGGCGAAATGGCTGATGAGTTTTTTAAAGTCAGTCAATATGCTAACAGCCGTTATGTGCCGGTAAACCAAGGCGATATGAACTTAGACTTTTTAGCTGATTTTAATCATCAGCAGTTATCTGGTTTTGATGTGTCTTTTTCAACGACCGAAGGTGAGAGCGTTTTATCTACTGAAAATAATCTTGATTTGAGCTATAGCATAGATGAAAGTATGCAGCAGCAAGCGCTGGTATTTAAATCGGATCGCGGCGCTAATAAAATCGACTTTACTTTAGATATGGCAACGGTAGGCGCTAAAGATAACCAGCAAATGCAGCAGTATCTTGCCTCATTAGATAAAAACCTTGAAGATAGCCGCCACAATAGTAGCGACGAGAAAGCGTCTGCATTTGGTAAAAAAGGCGATGCAAATATGCAGCAAGGCTTTGCTTTATTTAAAGGCGCATTTGCGAGCATGTCCTCAGCAGCGCAGCGTTATAGCAAGTTAGAGTCACTAGCAACGCAGCAGTTTAGTGATGGTCGCGCCATGGTGGCAGATTTAGTCGATAACATGATCACGAACGATCCTCGCTATCAAGGGCTTGGCAACAGTACGCAAAATTCTTTAGGGGCGGGTATTTCTAAGTTAGCTGATTTTGATGCAAAATTTGAGTTTGCCATGGACAGAGGCGACTATCAGCCTAAAAGTAATGTTGCGCTAAGCCAAGCCACCGAGCAACAAAAGTCAGGTGAGCTAAAAGGGGTTACGCAAAGTAAAAACGTAAGTAGCCATTTTGACTATCAAAATACCCGGCCCGATTATTACGACAGCGAAGAAAGTTACAATATTAATACCGCCGTTAAAAATAACGAGTTAGTTGGGCTTGACCAATACCAGCAAATAGATATTGATAAAAAAACCTATCAATACAACCAAGATAAATCGCAGTATGAGCTAAAAATGGCACTTACTGAAAAAACCACTAACGAAAGTAACATTCGTCTTATTAACGACATTTGGCTTGAAAGCAACGAAAATAGCCACAAAATGGATAAAAAAGAGCGTATAAACGAGATTGGTGAGCAAGATGATTTTAAAAATACCAACCATTATTCACATAATAAGTTAGTTACATTAATTGGTGATTTAGACAAATTAGCGCAAGATAAAGATGCAAGACGAGAGTATTTAACGCAGTTATCGCAAGTAAACTTTTTTATGGATAACAATAAATAATGGCTTGATTATAGTAATGCTATTGACTTTCTTTGGTTGTAAAATAGCCATATATCAACTTAACTTATACTCTTAAATCGAGTAAATAAAACACTCACAGTATTAATACAAAAAGGCGCCTTAATGTTTAAAAAATTAGTTTTATTCTTTTTTCTGTGTTTGCCACTGTCCACTTTTGGGGCTACAGCGCCTTATACTGGGGGTATTAGCGCGACAGATTTACTTGCAGAATATGATAACTTTGCTCAGCAATATAAAAACTTTACCCCTACCAAACAAGATATTACGCTAATACAAAAATTAAAGGGGAAGGAGTTAACCGTATTATTTGGTACTTGGTGCCATGATAGCGCGCGCGAAGTTCCGCGTTTAATTAAACTGCTTGAACAGTCGAAAGTACAATTAGAGAGTATTAAATTTGTAGCCGTAGGGTACAACAAGCAAGATGCTAGCGGCGTAGCACAGGCTCATAATTTACAATACACACCTACTATTATAGTTAGCCAAAATGGCAAAGAACTAACACGTATGGTTGAAAAACCAGCGGGCACACTTGCGCAAGATCTTACAAAAAACCTACCTTAATAATCGAGTGAGCTTGCAGGTTAAAGGCGCTGAGTAATGTTCAGCGCCACCGACATCAAATAACGGACTTTTGCTGTGCAATCCATTCATTTATTACCGCTTCTAACACCGCCATTGGCAGTGAACCTTGGCCGATAACAGTGTCGTGAAACTGGCGTATATCAAACTTAGTACCTAGCTCTTTTTCGGCTTTTGCGCGCAGTTCACGTATTTTTAGCTCGCCCATTTTGTAAGACAGTGCTTGGCCTGGCCAAGAAATATAACGATCTATTTGATCCTCAACCGCACTTTGCGGCAAGGCTGTGTGATCTGCCAAGTAGTCAATAGCCTTTTGGCGGCTCCAGCCAAAGGCATGAATACCGGTATCAACCACTAAACGCACTGCGCGCCACATTTCGTAGCCCAAACGGCCAAAGTCGCTGTAAGGGTCTTGATAAAATCCGGCTTCTTTGCCTAAACGTTCGCTGTACAAGCCCCAACCTTCGCCAAATGCAGAGTGGCTAAGTGTGCGTCTAAACTGGGGTACATTTAACTCCATGGCAACGGCATTTTGTAAATGATGCCCAGGAATTGCTTCGTGTAAACTCAGTGCCTCTAGGTTATATAAAGGTTGTAGTTTAGGTATTGAAGCTAAAAAATAAGTACCTGGTGAGCGGTTATCAGGCGGTGGCATATAAAACGCGCCGCGACTTGCTGAGCCTTTAATGGTAAAGGTGTTGCGCGGTAAATGGCCAAAATAGGTAGGTAACTTGCCATACATTTTTTTGGTAATGAAAGCGGTTTTTTCGAGCAAGTCTTGCGCGTCTGTTGCGTAAAATTGCTTGTCGTTCGCTAAAAACTCTAAAAACTCAGCGTAAGTGCCATCAAAGCCCACTTTATCAATGATGTTTTGCATTTGCGTTTTTATACGTGCGACTTCCTTTAAGCCAAGTTCGTGTATTTGTTTTGGCGTGGCATTGGTGGTGGTGTAATAATTTACCGTATATTTGTAGTAATCAAGGCCATCTTTAACACTTGAAATACCAGGCTCGGCTCTGCAATTAGGCATGTAATCGTTTTCAAAAAAGTCGTAAAAATGCTGATAAGCGGGTACTACTTTTGAGCTAATTAAAGCTTTTGCTTTGTTTTGATATGTGGCTTTTTGCTCTGCACTAAACGTACTCGGAATACGGGTAAAGGGCTCGTATAAGGCGCTGTTCTCAGGTTTTTTAACGATATGAGCGCTAATGCTACTGCTGTAATTTTCAAAGGTTTTACAGTCGTGCGTATAACCATTTTTAATCCCTGCTTTCATCAAGTTAATGTTTTCTTGATTAAAACGAGGGTAGTCGGCAAGGCTGACTAAAAAGTGATCATAATCATTAGCAGTTAAAAATGCCATATTGGCCGGTGCTTCAGCAAAGTAGGTATGCCAGCCGCTTAAAAAGTTTACTGGAAAATACTTATCCTGAAATAGATAGCTTTGTTGCTCGGTTTCTCGTTCATATTTAAATAATCGGTAATTCATTAACTGCGCGTCGCTGAGCTTGCTAGGATCAATGTTTTTTAGATTGTCGAGCACGGCATCATTGTACTGTTGACGCTGAGCAATAGCGTGCTCGGTCCAATTAGCTAACTTGCCATTGGGTTTCCAGCCGTCGGGATCGGTACGAAAAAATATTTTTTCGGCTTGGGCGTGTTGCCAATGTTTATCAATTATATTTTTTAAATCGGCATTGTTATCAGCCATACTTGGCAGCGAAACTAGGGTTAAGCAAATAGCTAAAAAACTTTTTTCGAACATGTTTATCTCGTTTTAGCGAGTTAATTTTTATCGTTCAAGGTTAACACGTGCTGTTTATAGATAACACTTAGTTAGTGCGGTTAACGTTCAGTACTCGCTTATTCGTTTTGAGCGGCTTAGAATGGTGTAAAGTAAACTCAAGTTGAATATAAGTACCATGCTAAATAGCGCACCTAATAAAACAATGCTTGACCAAGTAATAACCTTAATTGATCAAGCAAATAGCCAAGACCCTAATACTGAAATATATAATGCTCAGAGCCTGCCAAAAGAAAGTTTATACGCAACTCGTATGAGCGAAATGTTAGCGCGTTTTAACCCTAATGCCGATGAGCTTATGCAAATAGCAGTACGCGGCCAGCATATTGAGCGCTGGCAGTCGCCGCGTAGTAACTTTGCTATGAATAAGCAGGGGTATCATCAGTGGCGTAGTGCACTTTATATATTTCATGCTTCAAGAGTAATTGAGTTGATGCAACAAGTTGGCTTTAACGAAGCACAGCAACAACGGGTTTATGCCGCGGTAGCTAAGCAAGATATTAAACGCAACCCAGACAGTCAGTTAGTGGAGGATATTGCAAGTTTGGTGTTTATTGAACATTATATGTTGGCCTTTACCAGTACCAAACCAGATTATGATGAACAAAAATGGCTTGGCATTATTCGTCGCACGTGGCAAAAAATGTCAGTAGAGGCACGCGATTTTGTGCTCGCTGGTAATGTAACATTACCCGAACCGTTAGTTGGGCTTATTCATAAAGCGGTTGCGTAATACTTTATTTTAAACAAAAAAATGGCGTACATTTAATGTACGCCATTTAATATTTTAGTACCTAGTACCTATTTGTTACGGTTTTCTTTACTAAACGCACGAATTTTACGTTTTTGCGATAGTGTTATTTTATTAACACGTCCGGCAAATGGGTTATCACCTTCTCTAAATTCGATTTTGATAGGTGTGCCCATAATTTTCAGTGCTTTACGGTAGTAGTTCATTAGGTAGCGTTTATAGCTATCAGGTAAATCATGAACTTGGTTACCATGAATAACGATACGTGGTGGGTTATAACCACCGGCATGCGCATATTTAAGCTTAACACGGCGACCACGAACAAGTGGCGGCTGATGATCTGCTTGTGCCATGTCCATAATACGACGTAACATTGCGGTGCTTATACGCTTAGTAGCTGATTCGTACGCTTCGTCTACCGACTCAAATAAATGACCTACGCCAGTACCGTGTAATGCCGATATAAAGTGCAGGCGGGCAAAGTCGATAAAGCCTAAGCGACGATCTAGTTCTGATTTAATACGATCTTTAACATAATCGTCTAAGCCATCCCATTTGTTCACCGCAATAACCAGTGAACGGCCAGAGTTAAGTGCAAAACCTAATAAGCTTAAATCTTGATCAGAAATACCCGCACGAGCATCAACGACTAATAACACTACGTTACAGTCTTCAATTGCTTGTAGGGTTTTAATCACGGAGAACTTTTCAACCACGTCGCTTACTTTTTTACGCTTACGCACACCAGCTGTGTCGATTAAAATATATTCTTTGTCGTTACGGGTCATCGGAATATAAATAGAATCGCGGGTTGTGCCTGGCATATCGTAAACAATTACACGTTCTTCACCGAGTATACGGTTGGTAAGTGTTGACTTGCCTACGTTAGGACGACCAATAATGGCTAGCTTTACAGGTTTGTCTGCAAATGCTTGATGAGAGTCATCTTCACTGTCTTCTTGGTATAAATCGATAAGCTCTTCATCATCGTTACTTACGTCTTCATCAAGCGCCGCTAATTCAGCAATTAAAGGCTGTAGCGTTTGCTCAAGTAATAACGTAATACCACGGCCATGTGATGCAGCAATATGATGAATTTCGCCCAGCGATAATTGATAGAACTCAGCGCAGTTTGAATCGGCGTCAATACCGTCGGTTTTGTTAGCAACCACAAAGCATTTTTTCTCTTGCTTGCGCAAGTGATTAGCAATGGCTTGGTCAGCTACTGTCATACCTACACGGGCATCAACTAAAAACAGTACTATATCGGCTTCTTCAATGGCGAGCAGAGACTGATCAGCCATTTCGATTTCAATGCCTTCTTCAGAACCATCAATACCGCCCGTGTCTACCACGATAAATTCATAGCCATCGTAATTTGCTTGGCCATATTTTCTATCACGAGTTAAACCTGGAAAATCGGCTACGAGCGCGTCACGAGTACGTGTTAAACGGTTAAATAATGTGGATTTGCCCACATTGGGTCGCCCCACTAGAGCGATCACGGGAAGCATAAACTACCTCTTTAAAAAACAACAAAAGGCTTCGCGTTGCGAAGCCTTACAAAAAATAATTAACTATTAGTGGGTTATACTAATAATCATAAGTTAGTTTGGTATTTGTACCGCACTAACTTCCCCATCTCGGGTATATAAAATCAGTTTATCGTTGGCAACAACAGGCTCAACAAAAAAGCCTGAACTGTCAAAGTCTTCACGAGATACTAGCTCGCCAGTGACTTTATTTAGCCAATGTAGGTTACCTTCTTGATCACCTAACGCTAAATATTCACCTGCAACTGCAGGGCCTGTTAAATACCAACCACGTAGAGCGGGTTGGCTCCAACGTTCAATACCTGAATCTTTATCCAATGCGTAAATAACACCGTTGCTATCTACTACATAAATACTTTGTGCATCCATGGCAATATCGCGGTAACTGCTGTATTCACGTTTCCATACAATATTACCAGAACGAATATCAACTGCCGCTAGGTTACCATTATAAGCAATAGCATAAGCGTATGGGCCGCTAATAAGTGGTTGTGTGTCTACATCAACTAGACGCTCAAACTCTGAAGCACCTTTAGCAACTGCAATTTCGGCACTCCATGCAGAGTAACCACTGTCTGAAATTAATACGCTTAATTTGCCGGTTTCCAGGCCAACTAATACACCACCATTTGCAACAGTAGGCGCGCTTTGTCCACGTAAGGTTAGCGCAGGTACTTCTTGCTCAAAGCGCCAGCGTTCTTCACCCGTATCAGGATGAAGGGCTAATAACTTACCCGAAGCTAAATTTACAAATACCAAACCGTCACCGGCAGCTGGTTTTGAAAGTGCTTCACCGGGTACGTTTTTACGCCAAACTTCTTCACCAGTTTCACGATCTAGAGCAATAACATAGCCATGCTCCGAACCTAAATATATTTTACCATAAGCTTGTAATATTCCGCCCGATAATTTTGCACTATCGTTATCGGCCCATGGCCAAAACGATACATCTTGGCGCACATCGCTTTTCCATAGCGTATCGCCATTTTCTAGCTTAAGTGCTTTTACTTGGCCTTCGCGGTTAGCAACGTATACGGTATCTTTATATACAGCAGGTGATAAGCGTGAAAAATAATGCTCTACACCATTACCAATTGATTCTTGCCATACAATATTAGTTTCGAACTGGTTGGCTATTTCAGGCAGAACCAGTTCTTCTTCGTCATCACTTGACGAGCAACCCATTAAAGTTGCCATGCAAAGTGCAAGCGTTGCGATTGTTATTTTTTTCATAGCTAAAACCTTATGCCGCTGGGCTTGTTACTGCTAGGTCATCTAACTTAATTTGTAATAGTGGATTACTGGTTAGTCCACCGGCATCAACCGCTGCTTGATATGCTGCGCGAGCTTGTTTTTTGTCGCCTTGCTTAGTGTAAATATCCCCCTTAAGCTCTGCAACATTGGCAGAAAATGCGTCAGGTAATGATGCATTTAACGACGTTAGCGCTTCATCATACTGCTGCTGGGCAATTTGAACGCGAGCTAGGCGTGTAATAGCAATGGCTTTTAATTCATCGTTTTTTACGTTAGACACTATCCAGCTTAGCTTTTCGCTTGCGGCGTCTAGGTCATTTGCTTCTACAGCATCTTTAGCCGCTACAAATGCAGCTAACGTTGCGTAGTTGGTATCTTTATTTTCGCTAATAAACGTATCAGCTGACGCTAATACACTTTCGCCTGAAACCAATGTTGTGTAAGCGTCTGATGCTTGCTCAGCTGTGGTAATTTGGTTTTGGTTATACGCTTTCCAGCCATATAAACCACCTAAACCTACAATTACACCTAGTGCAAGAGAAAGGCCGTTTTCACGGAAAAAGCGCTTTATGGCTTCGGCTTGTTGTTCTTCTGTTGAATAAATATCCATTTTTACCTCTGTGATAGCTTTGGCATTAATATGCTTTTATTAAAATATTAGCTATTAATAAGCTCTGCTAATAGCGCTTTAGCTTGTTCTAATTCTAATGTGACTTGTTCTTTACGCTCGCGTAAATACTTAATGGTCACAACGCCTTGTTCTAATTCATCTTCACCGATAATAACGGCAACGAGTGCATCGCTTTTATCAGCACGTTTTAATTGTTTTTTAAAGTTGCCGCCGCCAGCATGCACCATAACGCGTAAGTTTGGCACATCGCGTCGAAGCGTCGCTGCAATAATAGGTGCTTGAATACTGGCTTTGTCGCCCATTGATGCTAAATATACATCAGCATTACGACGAATATCACCTACACACTCAAGTGCTTGTAGCAGTAGCACTAAGCGCTCAAGGCCCATTGCAAAACCTACTGCAGGAGTCGCTTTTCCACCAAGTTGCTCAACTAAGCCATCGTAACGGCCACCGGCACACACAGTACCTTGCGCGCCTAAGCTGTCGGTGATCCATTCAAACACAGTGCGGTTGTAATAATCTAAACCACGTACCAGTTTTTCGTTAATCGTGTATTTGACGCCGGCTGCGTCTAAACGTTCACATAAATTTGCAAAATGTTCTTTTGATTCAGTGTCTAAATGCTCAGATAGCTTAGGTGCATTAATTAAAATTGCTTGCACGTCAGGGTTTTTGCTATCAAGTACACGTAGCGGGTTTGAATACATGCGACGTTTTGAATCTTCGTCTAGTACATCAAGGTGTTGCTCAAGATAGGCAACCAGTGCATCACGGTAATTGGCACGTGCTTCGTTTGAACCTAACGAGTTAAGCTCTAAACGTACATGTTCGCTAATCCCAAACGATTCCCATAATTGCGCTGTAAGTAAAATAACTTCTGCATCTATGTCGGCACTCGCAATACCAAAGGTTTCTAAACCAAATTGGTGAAACTGGCGATAGCGGCCTTTTTGCGGACGTTCATGGCGAAACATTGGGCCCATATACCAAAGGCGTTGCTCTTGGTTATACAGTAAGCCATTTTCGTTTCCTGCGCGTACACACACAGCGGTGCCTTCTGGGCGAAGCGTAAGTAAGTCGCCATTACGATCGGCAAAGGTGTACATTTCTTTTTCTACTATATCGGTTACTTCACCAATAGAGCGTTTAAATAGGTCGGTTGATTCTACAATTGGAAAACGAATTTCTTGATAACCGAACGACGCAACGGTTTCGCGTAAAATATTTTCTACTTTTTGCCAAACTTGAGTATCGCCTGGTAGGCAATCGTTCATACCGCGAACTGCTTGAATTTGTTTTGCCACTGCTAAATCCTAAAAACTGTTGTTGTACAATGCTTGACTGCGACAACATAAAACTAAAAAAATTGACCCGATATTATAACCCTAATTTACACGTAAATGCGAGCTTAGAGGCGCGCTATTGCTAAGTTACCCAGCGATAGCACAATTTAAATAAAGGCCAAACTAACTAATTAAAGGTGTTACTCAACGATTTTAATATCGATAGGTGTTTGGTTTTGTTTTTTTGCAATAAAATCGCGCACGTAGCCTTCAAGTTGTTCAACAATATTATTGTTATCTATGCGGGCTTTTTGGCGTTCGCCATTAATATATAATCCTGAGCGACGACTAGCGCCGGCTAAACCAATATCACTTACCAATGCTTCGCCAGGGCCGTTTACTACACAGCCAATCACTGAGACCGAAACCGGTTCAATAATATCCTCTAAGCGCTCTTCTAATTGGTTCATGGTGCTAACTACATCAAACTCTTGGCGAGAGCAGCTAGGGCAAGCAATAAAGTTAATACCGCGAGAACGAATACGCAGTGATTTTAAAATATCAAAACCAACTTTAATTTCTTGCACCGGATCGGCTGCCAACGAAACACGTAGCGTATCGCCAATTCCTTCGGCAAGTAACATGCCTAAACCGACTGCAGATTTAACTGAGCCTGAGCGCATGCCACCGGCTTCGGTGATACCTAAATGCAGAGGTTGGTCTATTTCTTTTGCTAGCAAGCGATAAGCACCTACAGCTAAAAACACGTCAGACGCTTTTACTGATATTTTAAATTGATCAAAGTCTAAACGGCGCAATATATTTACATGGCGCATTGCCGACTCTAATAATGCCTCGGGCGAAGGCTCGCCGTATTTTTCTTGTAAATCGCGCTCTAATGAGCCGCCATTTACACCAATACGAATAGGAATGTTGTGCTCGCGAGCCGCATCTACCACAGCCCTAATTCGCTCTTCGCTGCCAATATTACCTGGGTTAATACGCAGACAATCTACGCCATATTTTGCCACTTTTAAGGCAATTCGGTAATCAAAGTGAATATCGGCTACTAACGGTATAGTTACCTGCTCTTTAATGCTTTTGAATGCTTCGGCGGCGTCCATAGTTGGTACAGATACGCGCACAATATCGGCGCCGGCATCTTGTATTGCCTGAATCTGTGCTACGGTTGCATCCACATCCATAGTGTCGGTGTTAGTCATTGACTGCACGGCAATGGGTGCGCCATCACCTATAGGTACATTACCAACATTAATACGGGTTGATTTTCTGCGTTTAATTGGGGATTCTGAAAACATAGCGGCTACTCTGCTAGTGGTAATTTAAATTTAGCTAAACGATTTTTTGGAAAAGCTGATAGATCAACAGTTTCACCGTTTAGAGTAATATTAACTGCATCATGCTTACCCAGCACAACCGAAAAAGGAGCTATGCCTGTTAAGGTCATTTCATAGCCTGCTTTTTTTACTCCAAACGCAATTTTTTCACCTTCGGCATCATAAATTTCTACCCAGCTCTCATCATTAAAAAGCATAACGATAGTACTACTATTGTTTGCTTCATTAGGGGCTGTAGTAGTGGTGTTAATTGTACTATTACCGCTAGGTAGCGCACTTAATTGCTCACTTTGCGGTAATGCTACATTATTTATTTCCTGAACTTGCTGCTGTGATGCGCCAATATTACTTTGCGCAGCCTGTTCTTGTTGCTCACTCATTATCGAGTTTTCAACATTAATATTACTTGTTTGTTCTTCAATTGGCATAGAATTTTGCCACCACCATAAGGCAGAGGAGCCAATTACAATGGCTAAAATAATATAGCTGGCAATCATTAAACGACTGTCGTTAGCTTCTTTTTCAGTACGACGCGAAAAACTCTGCATATCAACGGGTTTTTCAGGCGTTGTAGGTGCAGGTAGCATAGCCAAAATAGGTGTATGATCAATTTTTAGCTCTCGGCAATAATTTTTTATATACCCTTTTACAAAGGTTGTAGGGCCAAGTAACTGATATTCATCATTTTCCATGCGTTGTACTTGTAACACAGTCAGTTTTAAATGTGTTGCCATAGTAGCAAGGCTAATGTCAGCGTTTTCTCTGTGTGTTTTTAATATTTGCCCAAGAGAAGGTTGTTCGCTTTGGGGCTGAGTAATTTCTTCATTCATAATAGGTATGAGTCTGGATCCACTAGTAAAAGATTGTGCCCTGGTGTTAGTGCTATATCAGGACTTAATTTATTCCATCGCATTAATTCATCAATTAATACCTGCCGCTGGGTAGCTATTTCAAAAAGGGTATCACCAGCTTTAATTTCATAATAAATATTAGGATCGTTAAGGTAAATTTTACTGCCATTCATTACCCGATCTGACTCTTTTAATCCATTCCACAGTAGGAGCTTTTGTAGTTTAACATTGTATCGTACCGAAATGCTAAATAGGTTTTCACCAAACTCTATTATATGAAACGGTACTGTAAGTGGCGCAACCTTAGGATTGAGCATAGGTAGCTTATTGTCGTTACTTGTTGGCGCATTTCTCAGCTCTATGGTGTCAAGTTCGTTGCTGTTATTGCTAGTAAATACATCTGCATCTTTAGTGGCCTTATAAAAAACCACCTGACCATTATTACTAGGTTGAGCACTCGTTTGGCTGAAAGTAGTGTTAGTTGTATTTGCTTTATTAGCGCTGTTATTAGCAGGTTGAGGAGCGCCAAAAGAAATTATTTTAACGTTATTATTAACTGCTACCTGTGCTGCAGGCAAGGTGCTTGGTGGTGTCTCAGGCTGCGTACTTAAAGGGCTAACAATAGCTTGCTTGCTGCTTTGGTTTGTTGAGTTTGTTATTAGTTTTGCGTTTAGCGCAGTGTTCACCTGGCTTGTTGGCGCGACAGTTTTGCTTGACGGCTGAGCTGGTTTAACTTCGGCTATTACTGCAGCTGGGGCTGTTACTGTTGCAACGGGCGTTTTATTAGCACTAATTAAGCTTGTTGAGTCATTTTGTGATGGACGCTTTTTACGAATTATTTTTATTTTAGGCTGTGAACTTAATTGCGCTTCGCTACCATCTTGTTTTAATTCATTGAGCTGCGCTTGACGATATTTTTCGCGCAAGACTTCAAATTCGGTTTGTTTTATTTGGCTATCTCTAATCGCAAAAGCCTGATCACTATTTGGGTAAGTTTGTAGGATAGTTGCAGCAATTTTCTCTGCTTCTTCAATTTTACCCATGCGCTGTTTAATTAAATAACTAAGTAATAAAGCACGCGGAGATATTTGTGCGGTATCGTCGTAACGCTTTAACAGTGCACTTGCTTTGTATAAATCGCTTTTAGCGTAATATAAAGCCGCTAAACTAATCAGCGTTGAAGCGCGCTGAGAGCTGTGATTTATTGCTTGCTGAAAATAAGTTTCGGCGTTATCAAAGTCGTCAAATTCTATAGCGCACAACGCTAAGTTTTCGTAGCTTTGGGCAACACGGATATAGCTGGGTATTGCGATTGCTTTTAAAAACTGATCAGTAGCACGGTCGTATTCATCTATACCACATAAAAATACCCCATAGTTATTTAAGGTATTAGGATCGTCAGGTTTAATAGCAAGTGCTTTTTGATAGGCTAAATCGGCAAGTTTATTTTCACCAACTTGTTGATAGTAATACGCTAAAGAGTAGTGGACTTCGGGTAGGTTTGGCGCATATTCGCTGGCACGTTCAAGGTTATATTTTGCTTGAGAGTTATTACCCGTATTTAAATATTGTAAAGCAAGGGCAATGCGAGTTCGAGCTGCGCCTGCGCTATTAATTTTATTTTCGACAACGGGTTTATCACTGCCGTTATAACTATTTTCTGTAACGCAACCGCCTAAGGCGAGCGTAGATATAGTTAAAACTAGTAAAGGTCGCATTACCTTGTCTCTTTATTTTTTGTCCATAGCGCCTATCTTACCTAAAAGCATCTATGTTGCATCAATTATTTAAAAATAAACGACTTAAAAGCAATCAGTCTTGATATGAAGTATTAATTAAGACTGATTGCTATTTAGAGATGAGGTTATGCTTGGTGAATATTAACGGTAATCGCGTTATCGTCACGCATTTTCTTTTTAGCCAAGCGTTTTGTTCTATCAACAACATCGCCAGCTAATTGACCACACGCTGCATCAATATCATCACCGCGAGGGCGACGTACAATACAAGTAATGCCGGCTGCTTGTAAAACCTTAGAAAAACGGTCAATACGACTATTACTCGAACGCGTATATTCGTTACCCGGAAATGGGTTAAACGGAATAAGGTTTACCTTACAAGGAGTGCCTTTAAGCGTTTGTACCAATGCGTGCGCTTGGTCGGTGCTGTCGTTAATACCATTGAGCATAACGTATTCAACGGTTACGTCTTTATTTGCTTTAGAGCCATCGATATAACGACGACACGCCGCTAAAAACTCTTCAATAGGGTATTTTTTATTAACGGGCACTAAAATATCGCGCAGTGCGTTATCAGGAGCATGCAATGAAATAGCCAGTGCTACGTCAATTTTTTCTTTTAGTAAATCCAGAGCCGGTACCACGCCTGAAGTACTTAATGTAACGCGGCGCTTAGATAAACCAAAACCCCAATCGTCCAACATCAGTTCCATCGCGGGGACTACGTTTTTAACGTTAAGGAGTGGCTCACCCATGCCCATCATTACCACGTTTGTTACCGGGCGTTTTTCGCTGTGACCATCAAGGCCAATATCTTTAGCTACACGCCAAACCTGGCCAATAATTTCAGATACTTTTAAGTTACGGTTAAAGCCTTGTTGCGCTGTAGAGCAAAAAGTACATTCAAGCGCACAACCAACTTGCGATGATACACATAACGTAGCGCGTTCTTTTTCAGGGATCCAAACAGCTTCTACTTCTTGGCCGCCTTCAAGCACTAATGCGTATTTGATCGTGCCATCTTTAGCTTGTTGACGCACTGATATTTCTGGGGCAACAATTTCGCATTCAGCTTTAAGTTTTTCTTTAAGCTTTTTGTTTACGTTGCTCATATCGTCGAAGTTGTCTACGCCAAAATGATAAATCCATTTCATCACCTGGTCACTACGAAACGGCTTTTCACCGAACGATGCAAATAGCTCGCGCATCCCTTCTCGGTTTAAATCTAATAAGTTAATCTTTTTTTGCTCGGTCATGAAACAACCTCAATCGGTGACGGTGGAGATAAAAATTTACGAGGACGAATTGTACACAATTCACTCAGCTTAATCATTAAGTAAAACATTATAAGTTTACTGATTAATACCTTACATAATGACTAAAAAAGGGCCCGAAAGCCCTTTTCAATATGTTAACGAGTTCGAATTAACGAGTACGTGAACAAAGCTCTTCGTCAGCGAAGAAGTACGCGATTTCGCGAGCAGCAGATTCAACAGCGTCAGAGCCGTGAACAGCATTTTCGTCGATGCTGTCAGCGTAGTCTGCACGTAAAGTGCCTGCTAGTGCGTCTGCAGGGTTAGTAGCACCCATGATTTCACGATTTTTAAGAACAGCGTTTTCGCCTTCAAGAACGGTAACCATTACTGGACCAGATGTCATGAAAGATACTAAAGCACCGAAGAAAGGACGTTCGCTGTGTTCAGCGTAGAAGCCTTCAGCTTTCTCTTGTGAAAGGTGAACCATTTTAGCTGCAACGATTTTAAGGCCAGCAGTTTCGAAACGGTTGTAGATAGCGCCGATGTGGTTTTTAGCAACTGCATCAGGTTTTACGATTGAGAAAGTACGTTCTAAAGCCATCTTAATGCTCCAATAATTTTAAGTGAAAGTGTGAATATTAACGGGCGCGAATTATACGCGTTTTAACGTAAAAATACTAATTATTATTAATAACCAATTTGATTGTTATTTTGTGATCTCGATCAAATACAAATAATTTGCTGCATTTATACTGCCGCGCTCTACACTTATTGTATTTGTTAATTATTCATGCAACTGGCTTGTAACCAGTTTTATGTATGGAGCGCTCATGCCATCAACTACTGTTAACTCTTCAAAAAATACACCGCCGTTTGCGTTTACCCCTGAACTATTATCGCCCGCGGGCAGCTTAAAAAACATGCGCTATGCCTTTGCTTATGGTGCCGATGCAGTATATGCAGGGCAGCCACGCTATAGCTTACGAGTGCGTAATAATGAGTTTGATCTTGAAACATTAAAAATAGGCATAGATGAAGCGCATGCACTAAATAAAAAATTTTATGTGGTATCTAATATTGCGCCGCATAACGCTAAAGTTAACTCGTATTTACGCGACATTGAGCCGGTTATTGCTATGCAGCCCGATGCGCTGATCATGTCTGATCCGGGTTTAATTATGCTAGTGCGAGAAAAATGGCCGACTATGCCTATTCATCTATCGGTACAAGCGAATGCGGTAAATTACGCGAGTGTACAATTTTGGGCAAAACAGGGGATTGAGCGAGTTATTTTATCGCGCGAACTGTCGCTAGAAGAAATTGCCGAAATACGCAGGCTTTGCCCAAATACCGAGCTGGAAATATTTGTCCATGGTGCCTTGTGTATGGCGTACTCTGGACGCTGTTTATTGTCGGGTTACATAAACAAACGCGATCCAAATCAAGGTACATGCACTAATGCTTGTCGTTGGGATTACGATGTAAAACCGGGCGTTGAAAACGAAACGGGTGAAATGGTACATAAGTTCGATCCTAAAAGTATAATACCTACGCTTGGTGAAGGCGCTCCTAGTAGCGAAATAGTCATGTTAGAGGAGCAAGGTCGCCCCGGTGAATATATGCCTGCTTATGAAGATGAGCATGGTACTTATATTATGAACTCAAAAGATTTACGAGCAGTACAATATGTAGAGCAACTTACCCAAATGGGTATACATAGCTTAAAAATAGAAGGGCGCACCAAGTCTTTTTATTATGTAGCACGCACCGCGCAGGTTTATCGCAAAGCAATTGATGACGCAGTAGCTGGTCGCCCGTTTGATACCAACTTATTTAAAACCTTAGAAAATTTAGCCCACAGAGGCTACACCGAAGGCTTTTTAAAGCGCCATGCGCACCAAGACTATCAAAATTATGAATACGGCCATTCGGTATCAACTAAACAACAGTTTGTTGGCGAAGTGCTGGGTAGAGATGCTAACGGCTTAGTTGATATTGATGTAAAAAATAAGTTTTGTGTTGGCCATTCATTAGAGTTAATGACCCCACTAGGTAATATTAGCTTTGTACTTGAGCAGATGGAAAATAAAAAGGGTGAAAGTATTAGCGATGCTAAAGGTTCCGGCCATATTGTTAAAATAGCGCTGCCTCAAGCACTAGATTTAGCGTACGCTATTTTAATGCGTAATCTTGATGAGCATCAAGATACTCGTAATCCGTTTAAGCAAGCCGTTTAGTAATTACAGCAATACTTTAAGCGACTTTTATAGCGTTATGGTACTGAGGCTGAGTTATTAAAAAATACCTTGCAGCGCTTTAGCTAAAGTGTTGCAAGGTATAGTCTATTAGTAACCTCACACGATGAGGGATTTGTTTTCTGTCGCGATAAAGCATAGAAAAAGGCTGCCCTTCACTTTGCCAATCAGGAAGAATACGCTCAAGCGTTCCTGACTCTATTAATGGCAATGCAATATAATCAGGTATATAACTAATGCCAACACCCGATTCTACGGCATGTTTCATCATTTGAATTTCATCAACTTCAAGCCTAATGTGTTTTTTTTGCTCAACGTTATACACTTCATTAGTCAGTTTATTTTTTAATTGCCACGGTGCTAATCCAAAGCAAATAACTTTGGGTTGTTCTTCTAATTGCTCAGGGTGGGTAATTAAATGAGTGGTTTGGTTAGGGCGGCCACATATTATATTATGGGTGAGTTTCAACTCTCTAATAACCCAATTATCAATAGCAGGGTTTCTTACTCTAAAAGCAATATCAATGCCTTTTTTTTCGATATCAATTAAGTCATTTGAAAAACGTAAATCTAACTGTATTTCTGGATACAGCAGTAAAAAATCACAAAAAATAGCGCTTAAAAAATGCTTGCCCATGTAAATTGGCGCAGAAATTCTAATTTTACCTTTTGGTTGCTGCTTCTCATCAGATAACGCTTGCTCTATGGCGTCTACTTCCTCAAACAGTTTGCAGTAGCGAGCGTAATATAGCTCCCCTGTATGAGTTAATGTAACGCGATGAGCGTCTCGATTAAGTAAGGTTAACTGTAGAGTTTGCTCCAATAAACGTATTCTGCGGCTTAAGGTTGATAATGATACATTTAGACTTTCGGATGCTTTTTTAAAGCTACCTAATTGCACTATAGTGCAAAAATAACGTAAATCATCAAGAGAGTAATTAGGCATTATTAAAACCGCTTATCATTTCAAAACTTAATTATTGTTGAAGTTATGTTTAATCATAACAGCGGCGCTGTTAAATATCATTAGATGTTAAAAGTAGTGATTTAAAATTGGCCGCCAGTCTCAGCGCCTATCGCGTTAAAAATATTGCCAAAACGTGCTTGTATCTGATGCAAACCTAATTCAGCATCAATATACAAAACTTTTTTAGCTTCGCACGGCTCATTACCAAAACTAGTAGTGCCAGCAGCAACACACGCAGCGATATACTGAGATATATAGGTTTTTCCAGAGCCAGCTCCGGCAGCAAGTAGCGTAGCCTCTCCGGCAGTTAATATCGCGGGTACAATGATGCATGGTTGAGGGATCTCAGCTTGAACAATATTAAGCACACTTTCAGCCTTTCTTAATTTGCGTAATGGATTAGGTGTGTTTATTGATTCACTGTTTTGTGAAAATTGTTGGATATGTTTTTGGTCATTCATATTTATAAACTCCTATAGGATTGCGATATTTCGGAATTTCTAAATAGGATGTCGAAAAACGAACTAATTGCGTTTTATGTAAAATTATCCAATTTATTTTTTATTTCAATTAGGCAAAAATATTACGGTATTCATTGCAAGATGTTGTGCGTTTGCTCTTTAAATGAAACGAGGGATGAAACCATTAAAGAGAAGCCGCTTTCAGCGGTGGCCTCGACGCTGCGCTACTCAACCATAGGGCCTAAAACGCACGCCAGCTCTGATGTTGCTCCGCAACGAGCTGACTCAACGCGCTATCGCGCTAGCGTTTTTGCCCCTGCGCGAATGCACCTCGCTACGCTCTGTACTAACCGCCATACTGCCGCGCCAGACAAGGCTGTGAGTTCCTCACTATTCGCCTTTTTCATTTGCTTTTATTTTCTACGAAAATAGATGGTTCGATATCAATTTGTGCCAAATTTTAATCGAATTTCGCTGATGCGAAACATTATCGCGGTTAGTACAGACCAGCTGTACATTCGCGCGACTCCATACATTTTCGGCTTCGCCTCCAATGTATTGCGCGAGTTATTGATCTCATTCAGAGACGCTTTTTTGCAGTTTTTCGTGCCGAAAAATGCGTTTTTAAGAGCGTCTTTCAGACAAAAATCGCCTTCAAAATAAACTTATTAATGAATTTTTTAGAAAAAAATAAGGGATTTAGCTTAATGAAAATTAGATGAAGTAAGAGGAGGGCTAACTACTTATTTATGCAAACTGTTTGTTGCTGAGCTTCGCAGTCAAACAAGTTTTTTATCACGATATCATTAAATTGTGAAGTGTAATTAATGATTATTAAGGTTTAAGAGTATGAAAAATAATGACGTTACTGATATCGCAATTAATCCCTCAACAGGATTACCTATCACAAATGCGAGCGCTAATATCGTTGATGTTGGTGGTAATTTGGTGGGCCAGCCTAATAGAGTAATGACTGTTTATGAAATTGAAGAATCGATAAGTGATTCAAACAATGATGATTGTTTTGATGCATTTGACTCGTTTGATGATGGTTTTTAATGCCCATAATTTTGAAAACTATTAATCAATATCGAATAGAAGTTGTTTATTCGAACATTGTATTTAGTGGCTCAGCTATATTGCTATTACAGTATCAATCAACTCAAAATTTTGCGTGGTTTATAGCTCTGAGTTTGTTTTGCACTAAAATGATTATCGGCATTATTAATTATGAAAATATTGCCAGAGTAATAACCCAAGCATGAAAATGATGCTTAAATGTGTGCTATTTAAATTTGTATAAAACCTGTTTATTTGTCCTAAACGCAAAGCGATCCGAGTTAATCAGGGCGCTTTTTTTGTGCTGTCATTTTTTAACGTTAAACCTATATCATGGTATCTTAAAATCTGTTGCAGTAAATGTAGTGCTTGTGGTGTTTAGCAAATTTCAGAAAAACCTTACTGAGAGACCCGAATTTATAAAATCAATAGAAGAGCTCATAGTGGTAAAACCAAGGGTTATAAAGTAGGGTTTAGCTACTTCGTTTTGCAATACTAAAAAGTTAGTAAAGGTCAAATATTCAGGCCAATCATCAGAACGCAATGGCTCTGCCTCATAAATAAAGGACTATAAAGTGATGAAAAAATTTATTACCTCATTATTACTTCTGTTTGTGCTAACTGCATGCGCAGATTCATCTGAAGAAAAAGCCAAGTCAGTCTATTCAAAAACAATTTTGATGCTCAATCAGTTTAACGACGATAGCTTAGACTCAAAAAGCCAAACCGTACTTGGTGATAAAATAAAGTCTAATATTGATACCTTAAATACAGATTATGTTGAGACAAATATTGTATTTGAAATGCTTAATTCTGGTTTGATAGGCCAGCACAACTTAAAGCAATTTAGAGCGAGGCTAAAAGAGTTGCAGTTTGCCCAGTCAGTTAAAGTTAATCCATATCTTCTTTTAGAAGCAAAGCTTGACGATATTAATCAAGCCGAGCCAAAGCTACTTCTAAAAACACTTGGAGCGCTTTTAAGCGCGTATGCAAAAAGCAATGATCGAAAAAGCTTTAATCGTATTGCAAGCCAAGTTGCTGGGGTTGATGAGGCAAAAGAATATATTTTGCATTTACAGTTGCTCAACTTTAAAGATCAGGAAGCTGTGCGCTTACTAAAAGAAAAAAGCGACTACAAAACGTATAATGAAAAACTCTCTCTAGCAATAGCTGAAGGGTACCTTATTAATGAGCTACCTATCCCAAATGAATTAATAGATCTTTTTAAAGCTGAGTTTTACGGAAAATACGCATCACAAAGATTCACTAAATTATTTGCTAAATATAACCCAACATTTAAAGCAGATTTATGTTCAGCTACTTTAGACACCATAATAGAAGAAAAAGAAGACGCAACAACAACTAATAATAAGCTTTACCACTACAATGAGGCGTTCGACTGTTACCTCACGCACTTTAATGTAGATGATAAGTTTAAAAAAGCGTACTTAACTATTATAGATATTATAAAAACGGAGCTTTCACTTTACCACCAAACTGAACATGCAGCAGGCAGAGTTCACTTTAATTTAGAGTACATTAACGAACTTGCATATAAGCACCCCATAATCTTAGATATTATTGATTTGGACAAACTTAATCAAAGTGCAGAGTCTGAGTTAATTAGAAGTAAGAATAAAAATATAAGCAGTCATGAAGCTGATAGATTCAAAAGTGAAGTTTATTACCAGGTAGCATTAGCCAAAAAAAATGGTAAAGATATTAATGAATTAAACTCAAACTTATTTAATCTAGTCTATTATGTGATACCAGAACGAAAGCATATGACTGACTATGAGAAGCGCCAAGTTGCAAACGTTCTTTATAAGGTCAATCAAACAAAGTCGGCAATTCGACTGCTAGATGAGAGCGATTCTAAAATTGGTATTGGCTATATGGCGGAGAAAGGTAAACACCACGAGGCGTTAATCGAATTACTTAATACCAGTGAAATAAAATCATTTAGTACTTGGGTAAAGCTAACAAGTAGCTACTTAGAAAAAGTTGATGAAGCTGATGATTTATACATATCAAATTCCACTAAGTTGCTAGATAAAATAGTTAAAAACTTAATGGACGATAATGCTCAATAGGTAACTGCAAAAAACGGCTCATAATAAATCATACTCAAGCAGTATTGAGTATGATTTATTTACTAAGCCTAAATCCCTAAAACCAGCTCATTTTCTTATCTTTTAAACCTGTTTCGCATCATTCTTTTTTAATAGCAATTTATTACTAATTAACACTCAAAAAACCACGACCTTTGCGGTATGATAAGCCAATAATTTATATTGATATTCTTGCAAAGAGAAACCACATGGACGCTGCATCAAAAAAGCCTGCAACTAAAAAAGCCGCAAAAAAAACACAAGTCGGGTTTGAAGAATCCCTTTGGGATGCCGCCAATAAACTGCGCGGCAGTGTTGAATCAGCCGAATATAAGCACATTGTTTTAAGCTTAATCTTTCTTAAATTTATTAGTGATAAGTTTGAAGCACGTAAAAAAGCCATTATTGCCGAGTACGGCGACGAATACATCGACATGGTCGACTTTTACGCTATGGATAACGTGTTTTATCTACCAGAAGATGCACGCTGGTCGTACATTCAAATCAACGCCAAGCAAGGCGATATTGCCGTTAAAATAGATACTGCACTACACGCGGTTGAAAAAAACAATAAGTCACTCGCCGGCGCATTGCCTGATAACTACTTTTCTCGCTTAGGGCTTGATGCCAGTAAGCTCTCGGCGCTTATCGATACCATTAATAATATCGACACCATTGCCAACCAAAACGAAAAAACAGAAGAAGATTTAGTTGGCCGTGTGTACGAATACTTTTTAGGTAAATTTGCCGCATCTGAAGGTAAAGGCGGAGGCGAGTTCTATACGCCTAAGTCAATTGTTACCCTAATAGCCGATATGATCGAACCATTTCAAGGCAAAATTTACGACCCATGTTGTGGCTCAGGCGGTATGTTTGTGCAATCGCTTAAATTTATTAATAGCCATAACGGCAATCAAAAAAATGTGTCTATTTATGGGCAAGAATACACTAACACCACTTATAAACTGGCTAAAATGAACCTTGCCGTGCGCGGTATATCGGGCAATTTAGGCGATGTAGCCGGCGACACTTTTTTTAAAGATCAACACCCCGACCTAAAAGCCGATTACATTATGGCAAACCCACCGTTTAACCAAAAACAGTGGCGCGCCGATAATGAACTAGTCGACGATGCCCGCTGGGCAGGTTACCCAACACCGCCTACCGGTAATGCCAACTATGCGTGGATCATGCATATGATCTCAAAACTTAGCGAGCATGGTACCGCAGGTTTTGTGCTGGCAAATGGTTCAATGAGTTCAAACACTAGTGGCGAGGGCGATATTCGTCAAAAAATAATCGAAAACGATTTAGTCGATTGTATGATAGCCCTACCAGGGCAGTTGTTTTACACCACGCAAATTCCGGTGTGTTTATGGTTTATAAGTAAAGATAAAAAAGGTAATAACGAAAAAGGCATATTAAAACGCCGTGACCGCCAAGGCGAAACGCTATTTATAGACGCTCGCGAAATGGGCTCTATGGTAAACCGTACTTTAAAAGAGCTCACCAACGACGACATAGCTAAAATAACCCAAACCTACCATATTTGGCGCGGCGAAGAGCTTGCCACTGAAAGTGCGAAGCCAGAAAGCGCACAAAAAGAGCAAGAACAAGAGTACAAAGATGTAGCCGGTTACTGTAAATCAGCCACCCTTGCCGATATAAAAGCGAACGACTACGTACTTACACCAGGGCGCTATGTAGGCGCGGCCGATATTATCGACGACGGTATCCCGTTCGAAACTAAAATGAGCGAACTTAGCCAAACCCTTTATAGCCAAATGACCCAAAGCGATGCGCTAGACAACGCTATTCGACAAAACTTAGAGGCACTGGGTTATGGAAAATAGTAACGCATTAGATAACCCCGCCATATTAATAGAAATTAAACAGGTTATCGAGCAAGCACGTAAACAGGTTAAACAAACCGTTAATCACGCCATGGTGAACGCCTATTGGCAAATTGGACGGTTAATTGTTGAGCAAGAACAGCAAGGAGCGACACGAGCTGAATATGGAAAAACACAACTTGCGTTGCTCTCAACACAATTAACCGCACAATTTGGTAAGGGATATTCAAGTCGAAACTTACGCAATATGCGCAGTTTTTATTTAGCCTTTTCAAAATGGCAGACAGTGTCTGCCAAATTGAGTTGGTCGCATTATTCAACGCTTATCCGCATTGAAAATGAAAATGCTCGCTTATGGTATATGCAAGAGGCCAGTCAACAAAACTGGAGTGTACGCGCCTTAGAACGTCAAATAGGTACGCTATATTACGAACGCTTATTGTCTAGCAAAGAAAAACAACCCGTTGAGCATGAAGCCCAACAAAACACACAAGTATTGGCAGAATCCGCAAAAGACTACCTGCGCGATCCCTACATTTTAGATTTTTTAAACCTGCAAGACAAAAGCTATCAAGAAAACGACCTAGAGCAAGGCATTATAAATAACTTACAACAGTTTTTATTAGAGCTAGGTAAAGGCTTTGCTTTTGTAGAGCGCCAAAAGCGTATCCGTTTTGATGACGAAGACTTTTATATCGACCTCGTTTTTTACAATTTTAAACTCAAGTGTTTTTTATTACTTGATTTAAAAATTGGCAAACTCAAACACCAAGATATAGGCCAAATGGATACCTACATTCGCTTGTACGACGACCTACACACCAGCAGCGACGATAACCCTACTATTGGCTTGGTCTTATGCAGTGAAAAAAGCGAAGCCGTTGTTAAATACTCGGTACTGAGCGATCAAAAACAACTCTTTGCCGCAAAATATTTAGCCCACTTACCCAGCGAAGAAGAGCTGCGCATAGAACTACAAAAAGAGCGCGAACGCGTACAAGCGCAATTGCTTAGTCAGCAAGTTAAAGGCCAAGATAATGAATAAACAAATAGTGGGTGCTGTTGATAGCCAAATGAAGCAAAGCGATGAGCTTGATAAAGCCATTCGTAAAAACTTGGAGGCGTTGGGTTATGGAGTTTAAAAACTATTCATTTAAAGATTTGTTAGACAATATCGTAGATAATCGTGGTAAAACTTGTCCAGTCGAAAGTAGCGGTATCCCTCTTATCGCAACTAATTGTATTAAGGATAATTCTTTATATGCTGAGTACGAAAGGGTTCGTTATATCTCTGATGAAACTTACAAAACTTGGTTTAGAGGGCATCCTGAGCCAGAAGATATTATTTTTGTATGTAAAGGCTCTCCTGGTCGTGTAGCTTGGGCACAAAACCCAGTCCCTTATTGTATCGCACAAGATATGGTTGCTATCAGAGCCAATAAAAGTGTAATTGATTCAAAGTTTCTATTTGCTCTACTTCGTAGTCCTCAAGCCCAGAAAAGTATTTTAAATATGCATGTCGGTACAATGATACCGCACTTTAAAAAAGGTGATTTCTCTAATCTATATTTTGATATTCCAAGTGATTTAGAATATCAAAAGTGGGCTGGAGAAACGTATTTTAGTTTTAGTGAGAAAATAGAGCTCAATAAACAAACCAACCAAACCTTAGAGCAAATGGCGCAGGCGTTGTTCAAAAGCTGGTTTGTTGATTTTGATCCGGTGTTCGACAATCTACTTGCCAGCGTTGATTTTAAGTTAGACAACCTTGAAAGCCGCTTGCCTGATGAGTTAAAACAAAAAGCACAGCGCCGCTTAGCGGCACTGAACAGTTTAGAAAATGCGACAGAATGCAAAGCGTCACTCATTGCGCTCGCTCACGAGCTACAAGCACAGCTACCAACAAAAGAAGCAACACAAGCAGCAGGGCAAGTATCAGGAGAAGCCGCTGAAATATCGGTTAAAGCAAACCTTAACGCCAATCCTAAAATATTAGCCCAACACGCCAATACCCACGCTCACTTCCCCAATGAGTTCGAACACAACGAACAACTAGGCTGGATACCAAAAGGCTGGAAGGTTAATGACATTGATAAAGTATCATCAGCAATAATTGACCATAGAGGAAAAACACCTAAAAAATTAGGTGGCGATTGGACGCCAAGTGGTGTTCCTGCAATATCAGCTAAGAATATAAAGGCAGGGCGTTTAGTTCGAGAGGATACAATACGCTTTGTTGATATATGTATGTTCCAAAAGTGGATGAAAACGCCTTTAAAACAAGGCGATATTGCAATGACTTCTGAAGCTCCACTTGGCGAACTTTACTATTTTGCAGAAGGAAGTAATTACCTTTTAAGCCAGCGCTTATATGGTATTAGAGCCAATAAAGAAAAGTGTACAGGTAGCTATTTGTATTACTGGTTTCAGTCTGATTTTGCACGAGCTGATTTAGATGGTCGTGCAACTGGCACAACAGTAGTAGGGATTCGCCAGTCTGAACTTCGTAAAGTATTAGTATTAATTCCAAGTAAAAATATATTAAGTATATTTAGCCCAGTTGCAGAAAGCTATTTACTAAAAATGGAAAAAAATGCAAATAATAATTCTCAGTTAACCAAACTCCGTGACACGCTATTACCCAAACTCATCTCTGGCGAATTACAAATACCTGATGTAGCCACCGACGATGAAACAGTAGATTAATACATAGGCTAAGCACTTAACCATTTAAAATAACAAGAATAAGGATGTTTGATGAAATTGACTGAAGCCAAATTAGAACAAGCGGTGGTTGAGTTATTAGCCGAACAAGGCTACCCGCATTTATTGGGTGGTGAGCTCACTCGCAACCATAGTGATGTATTGATAAAAGAAGGCTTACGCGCTTTTTTAACCACATGCTTTGCCAATTAACACAATGAGTGAATAAGAATGAGTATGTTTGATTTAAATGAAATAGAGCAACGCGTGGCCAGTAAAACTTACGATTTGGGTTATGGTTTGTACGCATCAAATAATGTCAGTAAGTTACTTATTGTGGGTGATCAAGCAATGGCGAGCGTGGCGGGGCAGTATAAATACAAAGTCACCTTAGAAAATAGTGAAAGCGGACAATGTATGGCAAGCTGTACGTGCCCCGCAGCCGACTATCAAGGTATATGTAAACACGCCATTGCTGTGGCGCTCAAAGTTAATAGTTTATCTGCTACTGAATTAGCCAATGCAAACGCCGATGCTACAACACAAGGCAACGAACGCGGGGCATTAATGGCGTGGTTTTTAGATAAACCGGCTAACGAACTTGCCGATATAATCATGGGTTTTTTAGATGAGTCAGAGCATGAATACGATAAATGGGTATTTATGATGTCAAACGACAAGCAAGCCATGAGTACAGGTGAGCTAAGCAAACTTATCACTAAAGCTTTGCCTAAAAAATCAGTATGGGGCTGGAATGAAGTACGTAGCTATTTTGCTGATGCTGACTCACTGTTTGAAATGATATTTCCTGCGATAGAAAAACTGCCCGTTGATCAGCAATGGCAGTTAAATTTTAAAGCCGTGGTGCGTTTGAACACCGTACTTGAAGACATTGATGACTCCGGCGGCTTTCGCTTTGATTTAGAAGAGCAGCTTAACCAAAACCTGACCGAGCTTTTTAATCAACTGCCTTGGTCTGATGAGCAAAAAGCGCAGTGGATTTTTGAACACTTTGAAGACTACAAATACGATGTATTCCCGAGTGTACCGCATGACTTTGATATAACACCCAGTGTAAATACCTTGTTTTTAGCACTGTGTACAACTGCAATAGAAAAGCGACTGCACGCGGGCGTTGACTTTAGTGATTGGAGGCAAAAAAGCGCGCTTACACGCCTTACGTCGATATTAATAAAACAAGCGCAAGGGCAGGATGATTGGCAAGCGCAACTGCGTTTAATTAAACTAACAGCCCATGATTCAGCTGATTATTTAAAAATAGCTGCACTTTGCAAAGCGCGTAATGACTTATTAGATGCCGAGTACTATTTAAAGCAAGCGTATCAACGGGCAAGTAAGCCACATGAAGTGCTTGCATGTAAACGCGATGAAATAGAACTTCGCCTTGAATTGTCAGAATTTAAAGCCGCATGGGCAATCGCGTGGCAGTTATTTGTAGATAACCCGATTTTTAATGGCTTTAAAGATTTACACGTATTGCAACAAAAAACCGGCATAATTGATGCGCAGTTTGCGCAAAAGGTAGAGCAGCTATTGCTTTCTTTGTCAGAACAAGGGGCTAAATCAAACCAAGGGGCTTATCGCTTTACTAATTATCCGAGTGAATTACTGGATTTTTATATTGATCAAAATGACATTGAAAAAGCACGTTCATGGGCTGCAAAACATGAGGTTAAGTCGAGTCAATTGATAACGTTGGCTGGTTTAATTATGGCGCAATACCCACAAGAGTCGATTGACTTGTATCACAAATCACTTAGTAACATAATTGGACAAACTAATAATGACGCTTATCGTGAAGCAACTAATTTATTAATTAAAATAGAAAAAAGCTTAAAAGACAAAAATGCCGACTGCACGCTATTATATGAAATGATTACTACATTGGCTAAGAAGTTTAAGCAAAAACGAAATATGATGAAGTTGTTGCGAGAATACTTCCCGCATTGTAGCTAAAAATAAACGTTTAAAAAATAATAACTAACATGAATAAACCAGCGGACGGTGCTAAATAGATGAAATTTACTGAAGCCAAATTAGAACAAGCGGTGGTTGAGTTATTAGGCGAGCAAGGCTACCCGCATTTACTCGGTGGTGAGCTCAACCGCAACCATAGCGATGTATTAATTAAAGACGACCTCCGTGCTTTTTTAACCAAGCGCTACGCTAAAAATAATATTACCACCGGCGAAGTAGACTCAATAATTGCTCGACTTGAAAGGCTGCCAGCCAGTGACTTATACGAGAGCAATAAAACCTTTTGTAAGTGGCTAAGTGATGGGTTTTTATTGAGCCGCGAGCGTGGAATGGTTGCAGGCAGCGCAGCGCAAAAAGATTTATATGTTCAGCTGCTTGATTACGATAACGTTGAGCAAGGCATTAAAAGTAGCCTAATAGCAGGCAGTGCTATGGCTGTTTTAGATAAAGTAAGTGAAGCAAGCGTTACTTATCTGCAAGACGATAATATTTATCGTTTTGTTACCCAGCTAGAAATAGAAAGCCCCACCAGTTACGACAATATTGAACTGCGTATTCCCGATGGCATTTTATATGTAAACGGCTTGCCACTGGTGGTGTTTGAATTTAAAAGCGCAATACGCGAGCAAGCGCCTATTTTTGAAGCCTATGAGCAATTAACTATTCGCTATCGCCGCGCTATACCTCAGTTATTTGTGTTTAATACCTTGTGCGTTATAAGCGATGGCGTAAACAACAAAATGGGTAACTTATTTGCGCCGTATCAGTTTTTTTACTCATGGGGAAAAGTAACGGGGCAAGAGCTCACAGCGCAAGAGGGGATTAACTCGTTACATACCTTATTGCAGGGCTTGTTTGATAAAGCGCGCTTGCGCGATGTAATGCGAAATTTTGTATTTTTCCCTGATTCTGATAATAAAAACGCGGGCAAAAAAGAGATAAAAATTGTGCCGCGTTACCCTCAATATTATGCGGCTAATAAGCTGTTCGAAAATATAAAACGGCACTTAAAGCCTCAAGGCGATGGTAAAGGCGGTACGTACTTTGGCGCAACGGGTTGCGGTAAAAGTTACACCATGCAATTTTTAACACGCCTATTGATGAAAAGCGTTGAACTTAAAAGCCCCACCATTATTTTAATTACCGACCGAACCGATTTAGACGATCAGCTTTCGCAGCAATTTGGCAATGCTAAAACCTACATTGGCGATGATACGGTAAAAACAGTTACCAGCCGTACTCACTTACGTGAGTTACTAGAAGGCCGTAACAGTGGCGGTGTGTTTTTAACGACTATTCATAAGTTTACCGAAGACACTCGGCTACTAACCGACCGTACTAATGTTATTTGTATTTCTGATGAGGCGCATCGTAGCCAAGTAAATCTTGATCAAAAAATTACCATTACAGAAAAGGGGGTGAAAAAGACCTTCGGTTTTGCAAAGTACCTGCACGACTCACTGCCAAACGCCACCTATGTTGGTTTTACAGGCACCCCAGTAGACGCGACTTTAGATGTATTTGGTGAAGTGGTTGACTCGTACACCATGACTGAGTCGGTTAAAGATGAAATAACCGTACGCATTGTGTACGAAGGCCGCGCTGCCAAGGTGTGTTTAAACAACAGCAAGCTGGCAGAAATTGAAGCCTATTACAAAGAATGCGCCGATGCAGGCAGTAACGAGCTGCAAATAGAAGACAGTAAAAAAGCCACCGCTAACATGAATAGTATTCTAGGCGATCCTGACCGCATTAAAGTGTTAGCAAGGGACTTTGTTGAACATTATGAGAAACGCACTGAGGAAGGCTCTACGGTTGCAGGAAAGGCTATGTTTGTGTGTAGCTCGCGCGGGATTGCCTATCAGCTGTATCAAGAACTAGAAGAACTGCGCCCACAGTGGTTTGATGTAGTAGATACCGATGACGCGCAAAAACTATCAGATACCGAGCGAAAGCGCGCTATTAGCGAAGGCCGTATTGCCGCCCCCTCTGAAAAAGTAAAAATGGTAATGACGCGTGGCAAAGACGACGTTGAGCGCTTATATAATTTACTTAGCAGTAAAGACGAGCGTAAAGAGCTTGATAAGCAATTTAAAAACAAAAACTCAAACTTTAAAATAGCCATAGTGGTAGACATGTGGCTAACCGGTTTTGACGTGCCATTTTTAGATACCATGTACATAGATAAACCACTGCAAAAGCACAGCTTAATACAAACTATTTCGCGGGTTAATCGCCAGTTTGAAGGTAAAGATAAAGGCCTAGTGGTTGACTACATTGGTATTAAATCTGAAATGAATAAAGCGTTAGCGCAGTATTCAAAAACAGATGAAACCAATTTTGAAGATATTACCGCCTCGGTTATAGAAGTAAAAAACCACTTAGCGTTACTTGCAGAGCTATTTCATAAATTTGACAGCAGCGCGTACTTTACCGGCGAAGCCGTTGCACAGCTTAATTGTTTAAACCACGCAGCTGAGTTTGCGCTAATTACCGAAAAACGCCAAAAGCGCTTTATGGATTTAGTTAAACGCTTAAAAGCCGCTTACGATGTATGTTGCGGTAGTGAAAAAATAAACGAAAACGAGCGTAACCATATTCACTTTTACCTTGCCATTCGCTCGATTATTTACAAGCTAACTAAAGGCGAAGCGCCCGATACTGCGCAAATGAACGCCAAAGTTCGTGAAATGATAAGCGAAGCCCTGCAAAGCGACGGTGTAGAAGAGGTATTTAAACTCGGCAATGAAGACGGCGGCGAAATCGACATTTTTAATGACGACTACATCGCCAAAATAGAAAAAATAAAACTCCCCAATACCAAAATAAAAATACTGCAACAAATGCTAGCCAAAGCCATAGGCGAGCTTAAAAAAGTAAACCAAACCCAAGGTATCGACTTTACTAAACGCTTTGAATCGCTGGTACAGCGCTACAACGAGCGAAAAGAAGATGACGTACTGGTAAGTAGCGTACTTGATGAATTTTCAGAAAGCATGGTTGATATGATTTACAGCGTACGCAACGAAATGAACGCCGGTGACGAGCTAGGCATTGATATTGAAGAAAAAGGCTTTTACGACGCCCTAAAAATGTTAGCGGTTAAGTACGACTTTGACTACCCGGAAGATAAGCTAATTGAGCTTGCCCAAGCGGTAAAAGTAATTGTAGATGACAAGGTAAAATTTGTTGATTGGAATAACCGCGATGATATTAAATCATCGCTCAAAGTAGAGCTGATTTTAATACTCGCTAAATTTAAGTACCCGCCAATTAGCCGCGATGAAGTTTATAAAGAAATATTTGAGCAAGCGCAAAATGTGAAAGCGAATAAAGAGACGTGAAACAGCCGATGATTCGTTTATTTTGCTGACTAATTATTGAACATTAGTAACGTTTTTGTTGCGAGTATAAGTTTTAGAATTGAAAGGATGATGCCAGGTTGGATAAGGTTATTTTTTATCTGGCAATTTTTTAACTACAAGGAGATGACATGGCGGTTGAAGTTGCAAGTTGTACTTTAGCTCAGTTGTACAGTAAGAAAAGTATTGTCAGTGCTAATGGAACTGAAATTCATGGTAAGTTAGCCATACCTGAATATCAGCGACCTTATCGTTGGGGTGAAGTGCAAATAAAAAAACTGCTTAGTGATTATCAGCTGTTTTTAAGTGATTTAGCACAAAGTGACACCGCTTATGGGTATTACTTAGGCAGCGTGATTTTGCATCAGTCAGAAGAGAATGGACAGTTAAATATTATTGATGGTCAGCAACGCTTAACCACTTTAGCATTGATTGCCTATGTGAAAAGTTTGGCTAATCAGCAAAATGAACTAGATGTATTTGAACTTAACCTAAGCTACGACTCACCAGAATCGCAACAACAAATCATTAAAAACCTTGCTTGGTTACAGCAATTCCTGAAAAGCAGTAATGCTAGCCAAATAGCTACATTTGATGCAAATAAAATCAATTTAACGCTTGTTGTTACGCGCTCAGAAGATGATGCTTATCGTTTTTTTGAAACTCAGAATACCGGTGGGGTAAGGTTAAGTGGTCCAGACATAATTAAAGCGCATCATCTAAGGGCTATTTCACGGCAAAACCAAAATGAGTTTGCCGCTAAGTGGGAAGCGTTGGGCGATTTAAACCCAGTTGTTGCCTTACTAGTTAAAGGCCGCTACTGGCAAAAATTGTATAACCGAAGTGTGCCTTCTCACCGTCAACCACATTTAGTTAGAAGCGCTGTAGTAAATGAACTTGGCGAAAGCACAGGTAAAGGTGATGATGTTGCTTTTAGTCGATTTGAACGAGTTTACTTAACTGATGGTGGCCAAATAGACAAACAAGCGCAACAAGGTTATGAGCTAAGACAGCCGTTAAATAGCGGTATAAATACCATTCATTATTTAAGCTATTTTGAGCAATTAAGAAGCAAGTACTTAACCAGTGTTATTAAAAATAATCAGGTAACTGCAAATAATACAGTGCAAGTATGGAGCCCCCTTGCACGCTTTTTCCATTTTTATCAAAACCTGATCTGCCAACTCGACGGTTGTAGTTACGTTAAAGGATTATACGACACCGCATTGCTTATTTACATTAGCCAATTTGGTGAACAGCAACTGGATATAGCCGCGAAAAAACTGTTTCGAGTTATCTACTCACCAAGAGTAAGCAACCAAAAAGCAGTGAGAGAAAAATCCATATCAGCGTTTGTTCGCGATAATCCAGTTCTTGACTGGATTACCGCCAGTTACACACCAAACATGTGTTTTGATTATTTAGATCGTTTTAGTTTTAAAACTGATCCTGCCAATTTAGCGGTTGATAAAAACAGCGTTAAAAAACGCTTTATATTTAAGGTATGTGAATATTTTGGAATAAAAGTTATTACTAGCCTTGCTGCACAAGAGCTTGCTGATACTTATACCGCAAAGATAGATGATTATATTTTAGCATTAAGCGATGACACGCTTAACCAAGAAATTGTGGCTATGAATTGGGTAAGCAAGCGTAAAATGGATGGAGTGCTACATGGATAACTCATTTATTAATGCTGTTAATAAGGAATACACTAAAGACAAGGTATGCCAAATGACACAAGATCGCGTTGAAACGCAGGTGCTGACACTAAATTACATTCAAACGAATGAATATCAATTTAGTATACCGAGTTATCAACGCCCTTATGTTTGGCCTGATGAGGCTGTATTAAAACTCTTTAAAGATATTAATGATGCACGAGTGGCTAAAGAAGCTAATTATTTTATTGGTACAGTGCTTACCTCAATTGAGCAAGATGAAGATGGTAATGGCTTTTATGAGCTAATTGATGGGCAGCAACGCACCACCACGTTAATGCTTATTGCGCTTGCGTTTAAAATGGCAAAAGTTGATTCAGCCATTGCCGATATAGCCGCTTTTAACAAACAGCCGCGACTGCAATTTACTATTCGTGATCAAGTTCAACACTTGTTAGGTAGTTTGGCAGGGTTAGATGATTATGTATTTCCTGGGCTAGAAGCCATTGGTGATAACCCATATTTAAAGCGCATATATGCTGCGTTGCAAGTATTAGAGCAACAAGTAAAAGCCCTTAAGCACGAAGATCGCATTTTATTAGGCGATTACATTTATGAGAAAGTGCAATGGGTGAATAATATTGTACCTAAGCAAATGGATTTAAACCGCTTATTCGCCACCATGAATACCGCTGGTATACAGCTTGAACAGGCTGATATTTTAAAATCAAAACTGCTCAAGCAGGTTACTACCGATAAGCCTTTATTCGATGCTATGTGGTTGGCGTGCGAACACATGGAAAACTACTTCGAACGTAATGTACGCAAAGTTTTTCCTCACGCAACGTGGAATGACATTAAATCAGAAAATTTAGCTTGTTTTAATGAAGCGTTATTTGTGAAAAACGCTGGTAGCACTGCGCAAAAAGTAGGCTTAACCATTATGCAACTAGCTGAGCAATTAAATGCAAGTGCAGCGGATACAGATAAAAAAAATGATGCTAGTGCAAGCTCGGATAATGACAACGAGCAGGACTCTGGCACCTACGACTTAGAAAAAGAAACAGTTTATTGCCGACCAATTATTAGTTTTCCATTGTTACTTATTCACGCCTATCGCATTTACTTAGCTAACCGTGCTGTTGAGTTAGGTGATGGCACTGATGATGTTATTCCTCGTGTTCATGCAGACAAGTTGCTAGAAACATTCGAGCCACTTACTAAAGCAAATGAAGAAGAAGTTAAAGAATTTATAAAAACGTTGTGGCAAGTGCGTTATCAGTTTGACCGTTGGGTGGTTAAATGGGTTGAGCGTGATGATAGTGATGATGAACAATTACGTTTAACCTATGTGACACGAAGTGAATCAAGTGGCAAGTGGTACATTAATCGTACCCAAAAAGAGTTAAACGAACTAGTAATGCTGCAAAGCGTACGAAACTTTACCGGTGAACGCAGTGCTCAGTATTGGCTCACGCCATTTATTGCTAGCTTGATAAAAGATAATATTACTGAAGATGCGCAAGCTATAGCGCTGCTTGAAAAAATTGATAACGATTTATCAATGGCTAGTGAGTCTGAAACTCAAAAAATAGCCAGTTTCAAACAAGCTAAACAACAGCAACCAGAAGTAGATTCTTGGCAAGCAAAAGTTGGTTATTTTGCCCAAGCGAGAGGTACTAGTTTTGAACATTATTGGTTTCAAAAATTAGAATATGTTTTGTGGAAACAAGAGACGGATAGGCAGCTAGAGCAGTTTAAAAAATATCGCATAACGGCTAAAAACTCTGTCGAGCACGTATATCCACAGCGTGAAGAGCATCAAAATGTGTTGGAGCGAGACTTTTTAGATGCATTTGGTAATTTAGTTTTATTAAGCCCTGGTGAAAATTCGTCATACAGCAACCAGGCGGTTAAGAAAAAATGGGTTGATTTTGAAGCCAAACCGCAATATGACTCTTTAAAGTTAAAAGCCATGTTTAAACTGTTGAAAGAGCAAAATGATTGGCAAAAGGAGCAAATAAAACAACACCAGAAAGAAATGTTAACAGCGTTAGCAGAGCATTATGGTTACACGGAATAATTATGCGATTAAAGCTTGTAGAGCAAGTGAATTTGACCACTGCCATGAGAGTTAAGCGTTAAGTGCTTTGCCAAAGCAAATAGAAGCCCCGATCTGGGTAATAAATCTTTCTTAAGCAGCTATTTTAGGCTAACTGCGTGGAATTTTAATGGGTGTAATTTGTTAGGTTGAATCAGCATCTTAATTTTTTGTGGAAGATAAAAAGCCATGATGTTTTATATCACCTTTATGTAATGGGTAATGCAAAATGAATTCACGCCGCCATTTATCAATTTTAGAGCTTGTGCCAATAGCACCAAGCTCTATCTCGACACAACAATTACAACAGCAATTAATTGAACGTGGTTTTGACCTTTCAACCCGCATGCTTCAACGCGACCTGCAATCTTTATACGATCAAGGTTACTTTGGGCTTGAAAAAGATACACGCAGTATACCGTATGGTTGGTCTATCAATGCGCAGTGGCGAGGTAGCAACTCAAAAGTAATGAGTACTGAAGTTGCAGAGCATTATTTGCTGCTAGAGCAGTTACTACCGCAATCAGTCCCGAGTGACGTGAAACGCTCTGTGCATATTAAAGCAGAGCAGGCGCTTAAACGTTTGAATGGCCATGTACCTGATTGGCTTGCAACCTTTCCAAAACCGTCGTTAAAAGTGAATATTGATACTCAGTTAGTTGAGCAAATTGAGCATGCGATTAAGTATAAGCGTGCAGTGAGCGCTGAGCTTTATAGAGTACTTTACGATGAGGCACATTGGTTAAAGTTTGCTGAGTTGAGTTTTTATAACATAGTTGAGCAAGGCGGTGTGTTAATGGCGCAGTTTATGGTGGGGACGCTTCACGATAAGTGTTATCAAATGCCGGTTTACCGCATTCGTAATGTACACATTTTGCAAAAGACACGACGTGAGCCAAGCACTGAGCAATTAAAATCGTTACGCAGTGCGATTAATAAAGGTATGAAGCAAGAAGCGATTGAGTTAATTGTAAAAGTACCTATTCATTCGGCGGTTAATCAAGGCTTTATTGAGCTTGGGGAGCTGACTGATAAGCAAAAGATTGACGATAAAAACGTATTACTTACCTACCAAACTATTAATACCGAGCAGCTCACTGATGAGCTATTTAAATGTGCACATTGGCTGGAAGTTATTAAACCTGAAAAGCTGCGGCAAAGAATTGTTAGCAAGCTTAAAGCTGCTACTACAAACTATCTTTGATTAATTTCAAACTTAGGTGCGTCAAAAGTTGACGCACCTATTTGTTATGCTCCTTTAAAAGTTAAGGAGTAGTTATGTTTCAATTAATTCAGCAAAATGATGGTTTATCAATCGGTGTATTTGGTATTGGTGGGTGTGGCTGTAATACGCTTAACAGTATTTTTGAACAACGCGAGTCTGATCAGGCATTCTTGTACAGCGTAAATACCGATAAAGTTGTACTTGAGCATACGCAAAGTGATGAAGCGGTACTTATAGGTGAAGAGCTCACTCATGGTTACGGTGCTGGAGCAGACCCTAAAGTTGGGCTGCAAGCGGCAGAAGAGAGTAAAGAGCAGCTTTTAACGCTTATTAATGGCTGCGATATAATTCTGTGTGGAACAGGGTTGGGTGGCGGTACTGGGACTGGCGCCAGCCCGTATATTGCTCAACTTGCTAATGAACAAGGTAAGCCCATTATATTTGTTGCTACATTGCCATTTAGTAGTGAGGGGCAGTTTAGAAATAATATAGCGCAAGCTGGTCTAAATGAGCTCAAAGAGCATGCTAATGCGGTTATTACGCTCCCTAACGATCAACTGATTGAGGTGCTTGGTAACGATATAGGATTATTCGATGCGTTTAAACATTCAAATCAAATACTTCACTCACTGATCAAGTCACTAATCGATATGCTTTGCTTTCAAGGCCTAATAAACGTTGATTTAAATGACTTTGCTAAAATTATGGATTGCCAGGGCGATGCGGTATTAGGTGTCGGTAAATGCGATGAAGAAAGCGAGCTAACTACTGCGCTTGATGGGGCACTTAACAACCCGCTGGTTAACCAAGTTGATATGTCATCAAGTACTGGCGTTATTGTGCAAGTAAACTGCAAAGATGAAATTTCACTGGGTAGTTATAACCTCATTACCGATACCGTGCGTCAGCAGGTTAGCCCAAACGCGTTAGTTATTTGTGGTGTGTCAAAAATAGAAAGCTTAGCAACCAATTATGAGCTACTGGTTATTGCTACGGGCGCGAGTTCAAAAATGATACTTGATGACACTAAAAGTGAGTCAAGCTCTAAAGTAGTTACCACTAAGCCAAAAGCATCTGATATTTTTGATATCCCTGCTTTTATAAGAAATCAATCTGCACCACCTAGTAAAAGCTCTTTATAGGTTTTGTAAGCAAAGACAGCGGTATATAGCTATGTGTAAGCGCTACCACAGGACGATTTAGATAAAAATTTATTAGCTTTGCTATAACCTTTACAAGTAAAGGCCTTGCGGCGATTTTTATTGATTAAGATCAACAAAGCAACAGAGAAAAATAGGCATAATCCGCGGCTGTAATTTACATGCATATTCTCATGCATCGCGATCACCTAATACTATCTAAGCCGATCACCTAATACCATCCATCGAGATCACTCAATACCATCGATGCCGATCATTTTTCGGTCAAAATGGTATTGAGTGATCGGCTTGAATGGTATCGTTCAATTTGTACACGTTTTTGTCTAGCCAGTAG
>NZ_JAGGDL010000012.1:0-93068 GCF_017653575.1 Pseudoalteromonas sp. K222D | reverse complement strand
TCCATTTGAGCAGCACCAGTGATCATGTTTTTAACATAATCGGCGTGACCAGGACAATCTACGTGTGCGTAGTGACGTGTAGGTGTATCGTATTCAACGTGAGACGTTGAAATAGTGATACCACGTTCGCGCTCTTCTGGAGCGTTATCGATTGATGCGAAATCTTTAGCAACACCGCCGTATACTTTTGCAAGTACGTTAGTGATTGCTGCAGTTAGTGTAGTTTTACCGTGGTCAACGTGGCCGATTGTACCTACGTTTACATGCGGTTTTACGCGTTCAAACTTTGCTTTTGCCATCTTAAAAAATTCCTATAAAGAAATTAAAGTCTAACTCACTATTGAGTTAAACAAGCTAAAAATCATATTACAGCGCGAGCTGAAATTATTGTCTCTGCAACATGTTTCGATGCTTCGGCGTACTTCAAAAACTCCATAGAGTATGAAGCACGACCCTGTGTTGCAGATCGTAAGTCAGTAGCATAACCAAACATTTCAGAAAGGGGAACCTGTGCATTAATTTGCTTCAGTCCACCTAATGCATCTTCCATGCCTTCGATCATGCCGCGGCGACGGTTTAAGTCACCAACTACATCACCCATGTTTGCTTCAGGAGTGAGTACTTCAACCTTCATTACTGGCTCTAAAAGTACCGGGCTCGCTTGCAGCGCGCCTTGCTTCATTGCCAATGAACCTGCTATTTTAAATGCCATTTCATTCGAGTCTACATCATGGAATGAACCATCATATAAAGTCGCTTTAACGCCAAGTAATGGGTAGCCTGCCAGCACACCTTGAGACATTTGCTCTTGGATGCCTTTGTCTACCGCAGGGACGTATTCTTTGGGAATAGAACCACCTACAGTTTCGTTAACGAACTCGTAAATTGGTGCTTCGTCATCCGTAATATCCATCGGTTCAAGTTTAAGCCAGACGTGACCATATTGACCACGACCACCTGATTGACGTATAAACTTACCTTCAACTTTAACAGTTGAACGGATAGCTTCTCGGTATGCAACCTGCGGCTTACCAACGTTACATTCAACACTGAATTCACGTTTCATACGTTCGACGAGGATATCGAGGTGAAGTTCACCCATGCCAGATATTATAATCTGACCCGATTCTTCGTCGGTTTGTACACGAAAAGATGGATCTTCAGCCGCTAGTTTACCCAGCGCGATCCCCATCTTATCTTGGTCAGCGATTGTGCGAGGCTCAACCGCAACAGAGATTACTGGTTCAGGAAATTCCATACGCTCAAGCGTAATAATGGATTTCGGATCACACAGTGTTTCACCTGTTGTTACGTCTTTGAGACCAATAGCCGCCGCGATGTCGCCTGCGAAGACTTCTTTGATCTCTTCACGTGAGTTTGAATGCATCTGTACGATACGACCAAGACGCTCACGCTTACTTTTAACTGGGTTGTATACCGCGTCACCCTGTTTAACAGTACCAGAGTAAACACGGAAAAAAGTTAAGGTGCCAACAAACGGGTCCGTTGCAATTTTAAATGCAAGTGCAGCAAACGGCGCTTTATCATCAGCAGGACGCTCTTCTTCGGTACCATCTTCTAGGATACCTTGAATTTGTTTCACTTGCGTAGGAGCAGGCATGTATTCAACAACGCAATCAAGCACTGCTTGAACACCTTTGTTTTTAAATGCGCTACCACACGTCATAGGAACAATGTCGTTTGCTAATGTACGTTGGCGTAAAGCTTCTTTTATTTCGGCTTCACTTAACTCTTCACCCTCTAAGTATTTATCCATTAGTTCTTCAGTAGCTTCAGCAGCACTTTCAACTAAATGAGAGCGCCATTCATCAGCTAATTCCTGAAGTTCTGCCGGTATTGCCTCATAAGTGAAAGTCATTCCCTGGTCCGCTTCGTTCCAGTTAATAGCTTTCATCTTAATCAGGTCAATAACACCTTTAAAGCCGTCTTCAGCGCCTATTGGCAACTGAATTGGAACAGGCGTTGCTCCAAGACGAGATTTCACCTGGTCAACAACTGCAAAGAAGTCAGCGCCTGTGCGATCCATTTTGTTTACGAAGATCATTCTTGGAACTTCGTATTTGTTCGCTTGACGCCAAACTGTCTCAGTTTGCGGCTGTACACCAGATGAAGCACAAAGAACAACTACCGCACCATCTAATACGCGTAAAGAACGCTCTACTTCGATAGTGAAATCAACGTGTCCTGGAGTATCAATAATATTGATACGATGAGCGTCAAATTGAGCGTCCATCCCTTTCCAGAAACACGTAGTTGCAGCAGAAGTGATTGTGATACCACGCTCTTGTTCCTGCTCCATCCAGTCCATAGTTGCAGCACCATCATGCGTTTCACCGATCTTATGAGAAAGACCTGTGTAAAACAGAATACGTTCTGTTGTGGTGGTTTTGCCTGCATCTACGTGAGCGCAAATACCGATATTACGATAGCGCTCAAGTGGAGTTGTACGTGCCATAAAATCCTCTTAAAGGTTAAGGGCAGATTACCAACGGTAATGAGCGAATGCTTTATTCGCTTCAGCCATACGGTGAACGTCTTCACGTTTCTTAACCGCAGTGCCTTTGTTGTCAGCAGCGTCAACGATTTCTTGAGCTAAACGTAAGCCCATAGATTTTTCGCCACGCTTACGAGCAGCGTCTACTAACCAACGCATACCTAATGCGTTACGACGAACTGGACGTACTTCAACTGGTACTTGGTAAGTTGAACCACCAACACGGCGAGATTTAACTTCTACCTGTGGGCGGATATTATCAAGTGCCGTTTCAAAGATTTCTAGGTGCGACTTGCCTGATTTCTCAGCAGCCACATTTAGCGCACCATAAACGATTTTTTCAGCAGTAGATTTCTTGCCATCTAACATTACGATGTTTACGAATTTCGCAAGAAGCTCCGATCCGAACTTAGGATCTGGAAGAATTTTACGTTGACCTATTACGCGTCTTCTAGGCATTTTGTATCTCCGGTTTATTCAGGTTTGCTCTTATCGAGTCAATAACCCAAAACAATAATTAAAAATATTTAGTGCTTGGCCTTACTAACGGAGAACTATTAGCCTTTAGGGCGTTTAGTACCGTATTTAGAACGAGCTTGGCGACGATCGCTAACGCCTGCACAGTCAAGTGCACCACGAACGGTGTGAAAACGCACACCTGGTAAATCTTTAACACGACCACCACGGATTAGGATTACACTGTGCTCTTGAAGGTTATGACCTTCACCACCAATGTATGAAGTTACTTCGAAACCGTTAGTTAAACGTACACGAGCTACTTTACGTAACGCCGAGTTTGGTTTCTTAGGTGTAGTTGTATATACGCGAGTACATACACCGCGCTTTTGCGGACACGCTTTAAGCGCAGCTGAGTTACTTTTCGTAACCTTGCTACGGCGTGGCTTACGCACTAGCTGGTTAATAGTTGCCATTTAAATAGCTCCTGAAATTAGAATTACTACTGAAAAAATAAAAAATCCGCCCGTTTTTACAAGTTTGTTTTAAACGCACAGGTAAATGGGTGGCGGAATTTTAATGAGCAAAGATTGACCTGTCAACCTAAACCGCTCGCAAGGTAGAAGATATCTACCTTGCGAAAACCTAATCTATTGATTTGGTTTAGTTTATTGATTTCCAGATAAATCCGCATTTAAAGCATCAGTTAGCGCTTGAGTTGCCTCTTCTGCACTTACAGTCTGCTCTTCTACTACATTTCTTTGCTTACGGCGAGCCATACGTTCTTGATGATACGAAAAGCCGGTACCGGCTGGGATCAAACGACCCACTATTACGTTTTCTTTCAGACCGCGTAACTCATCGCTCTTACCATTCACTGCTGCGTCGGTTAAAACACGTGTTGTCTCTTGGAAAGAGGCTGCAGAGATGAAAGATTCTGTTGCTAGTGATGCTTTTGTGATACCCATTAACTGGATTTCAAACTTAGCTGGGATCTTACCTTGAGCTTCAAGGTCGCGGTTTGCGATATTAACGCGTGCCACTTCAATTTGCTCACCGGCTAAGAAGTCAGTATCACCACCGTGCATAATGGTACATTTACGTAACATTTGACGAATAATAGTTTCAATGTGCTTGTCATTGATCTTAACGCCTTGCAAACGGTAAACCTCTTGCACTTCGTTAACAATGTAGTTAGCAACATGAGTCACACCACGTAAGCGTAAGATGTCATGCGGTGATTCTGGACCATCGGCGATAACTTCACCTTTAGACACTCGCTCACCTTCAAACACGTTAAGTTGACGCCATTTAGGGATCATCTCTTCGTAATGATCACCTTCATCTGGAGTAATAACTAAACGCTTCTTACCTTTAGTCTCTTTACCAAAGCTAATTGTACCGGTAACTTCAGCTAAAATAGCTGGTTCTTTCGGTTTACGAGCTTCGAATAAATCGGCTACGCGTGGTAGACCACCCGTGATATCACGAGTTTTCGAACCTTCTTGCGGAATACGTGCTAATACGTCACCTGGGTTTACTGTCGTGCCGTCAATTACTTCAATCGTAGTGAATGAAGGAAGACGTGTTTCTTGTAAGCCGCGCTCTTCACTTTCAATGATAAGCTTAGGTTCTTTCGCATTCGCTTTAGAAAGATCTTTAACAACTATACGGGTTAAACCGGTTAGTTCATCTGTCTGTGTTTCAGTATTTGAGTCATCGATATCGCTGAACGATACTTTTGACTTATGCTCAAGTACGATTGGGTGACTATGCGGGTCCCAAGTAGCAACGATGTCGTTACCTTGAACTTCTGCATTGTCTTGTACTGTTAATACTGCACCGTAAGGTACTTTATAACGCTCTTTTTCACGGCCATAACTATCAATGATAGTAATTTCCGTAGAACGCGAAATAATAGCAATCTTACCGTCTGTATTTAATACGTACTTAGCGTTGTGAAGCTTTAATGTACCGTTAGTTTTAACTTGTACATTATTCTCAGCAGACGCTCTAGATGCCGCACCACCGATGTGGAATGTACGCATCGTTAACTGTGTACCTGGCTCACCAATTGATTGTGCCGCGATAACACCTACTGATTCACCTGCGTTGATGATATGGCCACGTGCTAGGTCACGACCGTAACAGTTAGCACAAACACCAAAGTCATTATCACACGTGATAACAGAACGTACGCGAACTTCATCTACTGAATGCTCTTCTAAAAGGTCACACAGTTTTTCGTCAAGCATAATGTTACGTTCAACAAGTACTGTATTAGTACCTGGAATAACAATATCTTCAGCAACAACACGACCTAGAACACGTTCACGAAGCGCTTCTACAACATCACCACCTTCAATAAGCGGTTTCATTGTTAAGCCATCTTCTGTGCCACAGTCATCTTCATTGATTACCAAATCTTGTGCAACGTCTACTAGACGACGCGTTAGGTAACCAGAGTTAGCTGTTTTAAGTGCTGTATCGGCAAGACCTTTACGCGCACCATGCGTTGAGATGAAGTACTGAAGTACGTTTAGACCTTCACGGAAGTTAGCTGTGATTGGCGTCTCGATGATTGAACCATCTGGACGTGCCATTAGACCACGCATACCCGCCAACTGACGGATCTGAGCAGCACTACCACGAGCACCTGAGTCGGCCATCATAAACACTGAGTTAAATGACGCTTGCTCTACTTCTTCACCTTGTGCATTAATAACTGTGTCTTTCGACAAGTTAGACATCATCTCACGTGATAAGTTTTCATTTACACGTGACCAAATATCGATAACTTTATTGTACTTTTCACCAGCCGTTACAAGACCTGATTGGAATTGTTGGTTGATTTCAGTAACTTCAGCTTCAGCTGCTTCAATGATCTGCGCTTTAACCGGTGGGATAACTAAGTCATCAATACCGATTGAAACTCCTGACTTCATTGCATAATGGAAACCGGTGTACATAATTTGGTCAGCAAACATAACTGTGTCTTTAAGACCAAGACGACGGTAACACTCATTAATTAAGCCAGAAATCTGCTTTTTACCTAGCGGCTGATTGATTGACTCATACGGCATGCCTTTTGGTAAAATTAGCGACAGAATTGCACGACCAACAGTTGTATCGATAACAGTGATAGTATCTTCTACTACGCCGTTTTCGTTTTTAACTGATTGACTAATACGTACTTTCACAATTGCGTGAAGGTCTGCATTGCCACTACGGTATGCTTTTTCTGCTTCTTTTGGATCTTTAAATATCGCGCCTTCGCCTTTAGCGTTAATACGGTCACGAGTCATGTAATAAAGACCCAATACAACATCCTGTGAAGGAACGATGATTGGCTCACCATTCGCAGGAGATAGAATGTTGTTTGTAGACATCATTAAGGCACGAGCTTCAAGCTGCGCTTCAATTGTTAGCGGTACGTGTACCGCCATTTGGTCACCATCGAAATCGGCGTTGTAGGCCGCACATACTAATGGATGCAAATGAATCGCTTTACCTTCGATAAGCACAGGTTCAAACGCTTGGATACCCAAACGGTGAAGTGTTGGTGCACGGTTAAGTAATACTGGATGTTCACGAATTACTTCGTCAAGCACATCCCATACTTCCGGCATTTCACGTTCAACCATCTTCTTCGCAGCTTTGATTGTCGTAGCCATGCCGCGACGCTCTAATTTGCCATAGATAAATGGTTTGAATAGCTCAAGTGCCATCTTCTTAGGAAGACCACATTGGTGAAGCTTAAGTGTAGGACCCACTGTAATTACAGAACGGCCTGAATAATCCACACGCTTACCAAGTAAGTTCTGACGGAAACGACCTTGCTTACCCTTGATCATATCGGCAAGAGATTTAAGAGGACGTTTGTTAGAACCTGTAATTGCACGACCACGACGACCGTTATCAAGTAGCGCATCTACCGCTTCTTGTAACATACGTTTTTCGTTGCGTACGATAATATCTGGTGCTGCTAAATCTAATAGGCGCTTAAGACGGTTATTACGGTTAATAACACGACGGTAAAGGTCATTTAGATCAGACGTCGCAAAACGACCACCGTCTAGTGGTACTAATGGGCGTAGATCAGGTGGCAATACTGGAAGTACTGTCATGATCATCCACTCAGGGTTGTTACCTGATTGGTGGAACGATTCCATTAACTTAAGACGTTTGGTGATTTTTTTACGCTTAGTTTCAGAGTTAATTGTTGGTAACTCTTCACGCATTTCAGCAATTAATTGTGCAAGATCGAGTTCACGAAGCAAGTCTAAAACTGCTTCAGCACCCATCTTAGCTTCAAATTCATCACCATGCTCTTCAAGTGCATCTAAGTATTCTTCTTCACCTAATAGCTGACCACGCTCAAGCGTTGTCATACCAGGCTCAGTTACTACGAATGATTCGAAGTAAAGAACACGTTCAATATCACGAAGCGTCATATCTAGCATTAAGCCGATACGTGACGGTAATGATTTTAAAAACCAAATATGCGCAACTGGGCTCGCAAGGTCAATATGACCCATACGATCGCGTCGCACTTTAGTGAGTGTAACTTCAACGCCACACTTCTCACAGATCACACCGCGGTGTTTAAGACGCTTATATTTACCACATAAGCATTCATAATCTTTCACTGGGCCGAAAATACGGGCACAGAATAAGCCATCGCGCTCAGGCTTGAAAGTACGGTAGTTAATAGTCTCAGGTTTCTTTACTTCACCGTATGACCACGAACGAACCATGTCTGGTGAAGCAAGACCAATGCGAATTGCATCGAATTCTTCGGTCTTATTTTGTTGCTTCAGAAACTTAAGTAAGTCTTTCACCTTAGCTCTCCTGTCGGAGTTAATCTTGAGGACGGGTAGTCTCGTCCCTACATTCTATTCGGCCGTAACAGATGCTGCAGCGTTAACTGCAGCATCTAATTGGCTTAATTTTCTTCCAACTCGATGTTGATACCCAGTGAGCGGATTTCTTTTAACAATACGTTAAACGATTCTGGCATACCTGGTTCCATTTTATGGTTACCATCAACGATGTTTTTATACATCTTAGTACGACCGTTCACGTCATCCGATTTCACTGTTAGCATTTCTTGTAGAGTGTAAGCAGCACCGTAAGCTTCAAGTGCCCATACTTCCATCTCACCAAAACGCTGGCCACCGAACTGTGCTTTACCACCCAGCGGCTGCTGAGTAACAAGGCTATAAGAACCAGTAGAACGCGCATGCATTTTGTCATCAACTAAGTGATTCAGTTTCAGCATGTACATGTAACCAACGGTTACTTGACGTTCGAACTGATCGCCAGTACGGCCATCATAAAGTGTAACCTGACCACTTCTTGGGTAGCCCGCAAGCTCTAGCATGTCTTTGATTTCGTTTTCTTTCGCGCCATCAAATGCTGGAGTAGCTATTGGTAAACCACCTTTTAAGTTTTCAGCCAAACGACGAATTTCGTCATCTGTAAAGCTATCAATGTCTACTACTTGACGAGATTCGCCAATTTCGTATGCTTGCTTGATGAAGGCGCGTAACTCATGCAGCTCACGTTGCTCTTTCATCATTTCTTCAATGCGTTCACCAATACCACGTGCAGCTAGACCCATATGTGTTTCAAGGATCTGACCGATATTCATACGTGATGGTACACCCAGTGGGTTAAGTACGATATCTACCGTACGACCTTTATCATCGTATGGCATATCTTCTACTGGTACGATAGTCGAGATAACACCTTTGTTACCATGACGACCCGCCATTTTATCACCCGGTTGGATACAACGTTTAACAGCTAGGTATACTTTAACAATCTTAAGTACGCCAGGTGCTAGGTCATCGCCTTGAGTGATTTTACGACGTTTGTTTTCAAACTTCTTATCGTATTCAGCTTTAAGCTCGTCATACTGGGCTGCTAATTGCTCAAGCTCAGCTTGCTTGTCTTCTTCAGCAAGGCTTTGCGTAAGTAGCTTCTCAGCATTTAATAACGCTAATTTGTCTTCATCAAAGCCAGCTGCGATAAGTAACTTACGCGCACGGTCTAATACACCAGCTTCTAGAATACGGAACTCTTCGTTGAAGTCTTTCTTCGCATCGCGAAGCTGCATTTCTTCAACTTCTAACGCACGCTTATCTTTTTCAACACCATCACGGGTGAAAACTTGCACGTCAATTACAGTACCAGTTACAGAATTTGGTACACGTAAAGAGCTGTCTTTAACGTCAGACGCTTTTTCGCCGAAGATAGCTCGTAGTAGTTTCTCTTCAGGAGTTAATTGCGTTTCGCCTTTCGGAGTCACTTTACCTACTAGAATATCGCCGCTTTTAACTTCAGCACCAATATAAACAACGCCTGATTCATCAAGCTTGCCTAGTGCAGATTCGCCCACATTCGGGATATCTGCAGTGATCTCTTCAGAACCTAATTTAGTATCACGGGCAATACACTGTAGTTCTTGAATGTGGATAGTCGTTAGACGATCTTCTTCAACTACGCGCTCTGATAGTAAGATTGAATCCTCGAAGTTATAACCATTCCATGGCATAAATGCCACGCGCAAGTTTTGACCAAGAGCTAAGTCGCCCAAGTCAGTCGAAGGACCATCTGCTAACACATCGCCTCGAGTAACCGGTTCGCCAACCATACAAGTTGGTTTTTGGTTAATACATGTATTTTGGTTAGAACGTGTGTATTTGGTTAAGTTGTAAATGTCGATGCCCGCTTCGCCTGGAACGCGTTCTTCTTCATGCACATTAACAACGATGCGACTTGCGTCACAATACATTACTTCACCACCACGTTTTGCAACGATAGTAACACCAGAGTCTTTCGCTAGTGTTAACTCAATACCAGTACCTACTAACGGCTTATCCGCTTTCAATGTTGGTACTGCTTGACGTTGCATGTTTGAACCCATCAATGCACGGTTAGCATCATCGTGTTCTAGGAACGGGATAAGTGCTGCCGCTACAGAGATCACCTGTTGTGGTGATACATCCATATATTGCTGGTCCATACGTCCCATAAAGGTAGATTCACCTTTGTGACGACATGGAATAAGTTCATCTACAAACTCATTGGTTTCGGTTAAGTTTGAGTTCGCCTGTGCGATAACAAACTGACCTTCTTCAATGGCTGATAGGTAATCAACTTCATCAGTTACAACACCGTCTACCACTTTGCGGTAAGGTGTTTCTAAGAAACCATAATCATTAGTACGTGCGTACGTAGATAATGAGTTAATTAGACCGATGTTTGGACCCTCAGGAGTCTCGATTGGACATACGCGACCATAGTGAGTTACGTGAACGTCACGTACTTCAAAGCCTGCGCGCTCACGAGTTAGACCGCCCGGCCCTAATGCAGAAATACGACGCTTATGCGTTACTTCTGATAGCGGGTTATTTTGGTCCATAAACTGTGATAACTGAGACGAGCCGAAGAACTCTTTAACCGCTGCCGAAATAGGCTTAGCGTTAATAAGATCTTGTGGCATTATCGCATCTAGGTCACCTAAGCTTAAACGCTCACGTACAGCACGTTCTACACGCACTAAACCTACACGGAATTGATTCTCAGCCATTTCGCCAACACTACGTATACGACGGTTGCCTAAGTGGTCAATATCATCTACATCGCCAACACCGTTACGAATAGCAATCAATACTTTCATAACCGACACGATGTCTTCTTTGCTTAATGTGCCTGGGCCTGTATCAGTATCGTAACCAACACGGCTATTGAACTTCATACGACCTACCGTTGATAAGTCATAGCGCTCTTCTGAGAAGAACAAGTTCTGGAATAAGGCTTCAGCCGCGTCTTTCGTCGGTGGCTCGCCTGGGCGCATCATGCGATAAATTTCTACTAATGCTTCTAAACGGCTGCTTGAAGAGTCAATGTTCAATGTATTTGACATGTAAGCACCGCTGTCTACTTCATTGATATATAACGTATCAATTTTAGTGTGACCGGCTTTAACCAATTCAGCCATTAATTCAAGCGTTAGCTCGTCATTTGCATTAGCTACAACTTCACCTGTTGACTCATCAACATAGTTTTTCGCTAATACGCGACCAATGATGTACTCATGTGGTACTTCTAATTGCTTAATGCCTTTTTTCTCGATGTTCTTGATATGGCGAGCCGTAACACGACGACCACTTTCAACAAACACTTCACCGTCTTCGCTCTTAATATCAAAAGCGGCGGTTTCACCACGTAAACGTGAAGGTACCAGTTCCATAAGAACTTTACCGTCAGTTACTTCAAACGTAGTGTTGTCGAAGAAAATACCAAGAATGTCTTCACTCGAGTACTCAAGTGCACGTAAGATAATAGACGCCGGTAATTTACGACGACGGTCAATACGTACATATAAGTTATCTTTTGCATCAAATTCAAAGTCTAACCATGAACCACGATATGGGATAACACGTGCGTTATATAACACTTTACCCGATGAGTGAGTTTTACCGCGGTCGTTATCAAAGAATACACCAGGGCTACGGTGTAGCTGAGAAACGATAACACGCTCTGTACCATTGATTACAAAGGTACCGGTATCGGTCATGAGCGGAATTTCGCCCATGTAAACTTCTTGCTCTTTAATGTCTTTAACTGTGCCTGGAGCTTCTTTGTCCATAACTACAAGACGCAATTTCACGCGAAGTGGAGCAGAATAAGTCACACCGCGAATTTGACATTCTTTTACATCGAAAACTGGCTCGCCAATACGATAACTTACGTATTGCAGCTCAGAATTTCCTGAGTAGCTTTTAATTGGGAACACAGAACGGAAGGCTGCTTCCAAACCATGATCGCCATCAGCGTCAGGCACTAAGAATTTTTTAAACGATTCTAACTGTGTAGATAGTAAGAAAGGTATATCCAAAACTTGTGGACGTTTACCAAAATCCTTACGGATACGTTTCTTTTCAGAATAAGAGTAAGCCATGGGGTTCCTCAGCTTGCTGATCTTTGACCCGACCTGTTCTTGTAAGAACAGACTTAACTGGCATCTATGCCAAGATTTACAACATTTGATTGTTGTTCTAATTTAGTCCCACTTTAACACTAGCAAACTATAAAGCGTTGAAAGTAAAGAAAAAACCAGATTTTATTTGAACTAAAAGAGTGCATCACTCTATAGCGCAAAAAGGCCGGTGATTAAATAATCACCAGCCCTTGCCTGATTTCTCAGGCAGCGAACTTAGCAAAAGCTAAATTACTTAACCTCAACTTCAGCACCAGCTTCAGTAAGGTCTTTAGCAAGAGCTTCAGCTTCTTCCTTAGAGATACCTTCTTTAACAGGTGTTGGTGCAGCTTCAACAAGAGCTTTCGCTTCTTTAAGGCCTAGGCCAGTTGCGCTACGAACTGCTTTGATTGCAGAAACCTTGTTAGCGCCAGCGCCAGTAAGGATTACATCAAATTCAGTCTTTTCTTCAACTGCTTCAGCAGCTGGACCAGCTACCATACCAGCAGCAGCAGTTACGCCGAATTTTTCTTCCATTGCTTCGATAAGAGCAACAACGTCCATTACTGACATTTCAGCAATTGCGTCAAGGATTTGGTCTTTAGATACAGACATTTCAAATTTCCTAATAATTAACGGACTTTAAGTCCAAATAAATTTTACACCGAAAGGGATTAAACAGCTTAAAATTAAGCAGCTTGCTCTTCTTTCTGTACACGTACTGCTTCAATTGTTTTACACAATTTACCAGCAGACGCTTCTTTCATAGCGCTCATTAAGCGTGCAACAGCTTCGTCGTATGTAGGTAATGTAGCAAGCATTGCTGCATCAACAACATTTCCTTCAAAAGCGGCCGTTTTAAGCTCAAATTTCTCGTTCTTTTTTGCAAAAGCAGAAAAGATACGCGCAGCAGCACCTGGGTGCTCTGATGAGAAAGCGATTAAGCTTGGACCAACAAATGAATCAGAAAGGCACTCAAACTGTGTTCCTTCAAGAGCACGTTTTGCTAAAGTGTTACGGACAACTTTCATCCAAACACCATTTGCACGAGCTTCTTTACGAAGGGCAGTGATTGCGCCAACTGTTACACCACGAGAATCTGCAACAACTGCAGATAGAGCACCATTGGCTGCTTCGTTGACTTCAGCAACTATTGCTTGTTTGCCTTGAAGATTTAAAGCCATGGGTGTTACTCCTGGTTTAATGGGGTTACCGACACTCGGTGTCCCCTGTTCTACTCTTCCCTATCAAACAAGATAGAGATGCTTTTTACGGCGAGAGCCAGAAGGATTAGGAAAAATCTATCTGGGGTCTACACCGTCTACGTAGGTGAGTATTAAGGCCGAAGCCACCTACGGTCTTGGACGGAAGTCCAATTTATCGCTTTACCCTAAGGTGCAACGAAATTATGGACTTCAACCCGAATTCTTTACTTTGCTGAAAAACGAATTAATCAACAAAATGGCGCGAAATTATAGTACAAATTTCACGCCATGTAAACACCGATTAAGCTACAGTTGTGCTTAACGTGTTTTGGTCAACAGCAACGCCTGCGCCCATTGTTGTAGAGATGCTTACTTTCTTCACGTAAACACCTTTAGCTTGAGAAGGTTTAGCCTTCTTAAGCGCAACAATTAGTGACTCAAGGTTTTGTTGTAATTGCTCAGCAGTGAAATCAACCTTACCAATAGTAGTATGGATGATGCCATTTTTGTCATTACGGTAACGTACTTGACCCGCTTTTGCATTTTTAACTGCTTCAGCAACGTTAGGTGTTACTGTACCAGTCTTAGGGTTTGGCATTAGACCACGTGGGCCTAAGATTTGACCTAGTTGACCAACAACACGCATAGCGTCTGGTGATGCAACAACAACGTCAAAGTTCATCTCGCCTTTTTTAACTAGCTCAGCAAGATCTTCCATACCTACTAATTCAGCACCGGCTTCTTTCGCAGCTTCTGCGTTAGCGCCTTGTGTGAATACTGCAACGCGAACGTCACGACCAGTACCGTTAGGTAGTACAGTTGCACCACGAACGTTTTGATCAGATTTACGAGCATCGATACCAAGGTTAACAGCAACGTCAACACTTTCTACAAACTTAGCTGTCGCTAACTCTTTTAAAAGCGCGATCGCTTCGTTGATTTCGTAATCTTTAGTTACTTCCACTTTTTCGCGGATAGTACGCATACGTTTAGTTAATTTAGCCATATTCTTAGTCCTCTACGCTCAAGCCCATCGCACGAGCAGATCCTGCGATAGTGCGAACCGCAGCTTCTAAATCAGAAGCTGTAAGGTCAGCTCGTTTAGTCTCAACAATCTCTTCAAGTTGAGCACGAGTTACTGTGCCTACTTTTTCAGTGTTAGGACGGCCTGAGCCTGATTTAACGCCAGCTGCTTTAAGTAGCAAGTATGCTGCAGGTGGAGTTTTCATGTCGAACGTAAAAGAACGGTCACCGTAAACAGAGATCACTACAGGAACTGGAGCGCCTTTTTCGATAGACTCTGTACGTGCGTTAAACGCTTTACAGAATTCCATGATGTTTACACCGTGTTGACCTAGTGCAGGACCTACTGGTGGACTAGGATTAGCCATACCAGCATTAACTTGTAGCTTGATTAGAGCTTCAACTTTTTTAGCCATTATAAATACCTCATTAAGTGGGTCTCAGCCTTGTGCGCGCGAGGACGCGTACTCTAACGGCTCCCCAATATAAAAAATTGTTTCGTACTTTTTGTAGTGTAAAATTAATTTACCCAAATACAAAAAGGCCGCTGATTATAAGTTAATCAGCGGCCTTTTTCAAGCTTCGTGCCAAATTTTATAAAAAAATTAGCATCACTTTTTTAATCAATTACTTATCTTGTTCAACTTGACCAAATTCAAGTTCAACCGGTGTAGAACGACCAAAAATAAGTACCGACACTTTAACGCGGCTCTTTTCGTAGTCAACTTCTTCAACAACACCGCTAAAGTCAGCAAATGGACCGTCAGTAACACGAACAACTTCACCTGGTTCAAATAAGGTAGCAGGTTTAGGTGCTTCAGCATTTTCTTGTAAACGATTAAGAATACGCTCAGCTTCTTTGGCACTAATTGGTGCAGGGCGATCAGACGTACCACCAATAAAGCCCATAACACGTTCTGTGCTATTAACTAAATGCCAGCTTTTATCGTTCATATCCATTTGAATTAGTACGTAACCTGGGAAGAACTTACGCTCAGATTTACGCTTTTGACCAGCGCGCATCTCAATCACTTCTTCTGTTGGTACTAATACCTCACCAAAGCTCTCTTCAAGGCCTTTGATTTTAATGTGTTCTAAAATAGTTTGTGCAACACGCTTCTCATAACCTGAGAAAGCCTGTACTACGTACCAACGTAGCTTTATTTCGTTGTTCTCATCCGACATGGGATCAGATCTCCAATCCAGTTAAAAAGCCTACAGCGCGGAATAAAATGCCATCTAATCCCCAAAGGATAAGTGCCATTATCGCTGTTGCAACCATTACAATTAATGTCGTGTGGATAGTTTCTTGACGCGTTGGCCAAATTACTTTGCGCACTTCAATTCTTGCTTCTTTAGCAAAAGTAAGGAAAGTACGTCCTTTAGCTGTTTGCGAGGCAATTGCTAAACCAGCTGCTATTGCAACTACAACGCCAATCGCACGTAGTAATACAGACTGATCTGCAAACATGTGATTACCAACAACTGCGCCTGCAAGTAGCACTATTGCTACTAACCACTTTACTGACTCCATCGCACTTGATGGCGTTTCTACATTCGTGCTCATAATATTATTACCTTAACTACAGACACAACAACCCTACGCTATGGTAGGGTTAATCCATTAAAATCTAAACTTAAAAACAGACTTATTTAAACCGATTTTTAACCCCAGACTTACCCGCATCGCGAGTAATATTGGCAGGGGCGGAGAGATTCGAACTCCCAACCGTCGGTTTTGGAGACCGCTGTTCTACCAATTGGAACTACGCCCCTGCAAAGTGGATGCCTATTATACTTACGCAGTTCATTAACACAAGAGTAAAGATTGTCATCTGATAAAATCTTCACCGTTAATTTACACACCGCATTATTTAACCACTTAACTCGCTAAATTAATATTTATTTATGCAATAAAAAGTCATTCCTGCAATGAGTTACCGTAAAAAAATCAAAATAAACGTACCAACTCGCCACGATAGAAATCGCATAGCAACCAAATTTGCTCAAATGCATGCGTTTGCGGCACACTAATCATTTTAAGCTGAGCATCAAAGTCTGCTTTATGCCAAATAGTGCTGGCATTGCGAATTAATAACCAAGTTCGCGCTGAATGATAAGATTTAGTGGCTTTTTGCTCCAGTAATCTCTCTAACGCTAGGCGTAACCTTTGCTCACTTGGGGCTTGCGCCATATCGGCCAATGCCCGTTGCATTGGAATTGACAGTGGCCGGCCAAGCACTGCCATTGCTTCGGTTTCACTGGCATATAAATGCGCAACTTCAATATCAAGTTGCTGATCGCCTTTGTAGCAGCTAACGTCGGGCTTATTGGGCTCATTATGCCAAATATGGCGCATATGAATGCCATATTGCTGCTCATAACAACGTAAAAACAACCTCGCTGCCTCGTGCTCTAACTGTTGTTTTTCTTGTTCGCTATCACGCTTCATTTAATACCGCGTACACATTAGTTAATAAACTTGATGCGCCAAATCTAAAGGTATTTGCTTGTAAGTAGTCATTACCCATAATAGTGCTTGCAAGGGTTAAGTAATCGCTCGCATCTGCAACTGTTTTAACCCCTCCCGCCGCTTTAAAGCCAACTAGCTTGCCCGATTCTTTAATGGTATTGAGTATAGTTTTTGTCGCATCAAGCGTGGCATTAACGGCGACCTTACCGGTACTGGTTTTTACAAAGTCGGCACCGCCTTTAATAGCTAATAATGTGGCTGATGCGATTAAATCGGGTGTTTGTAACTCGCCGCTTTCTATAATCACTTTAAGTAGAGCGCGCGACCCACAGACTTTTTTGCTCTCGGTAACATACTCAAGCACACGGCTTTTATCACCCGCTATTAGCGCTTTATATGGAATAACTAAATCAATTTCATCTGCACCGCGCTCTATGGCAATTAGTGTTTCGTTTATTACGGTATTTAAAGGTGCGTCACCCGTTGGAAAGTTAGTTACTGTGGCTACTTTTATATGGCTTAGCTCTCTGGTAGCTAAGGCTATTTTTGCTTCTGCTACAAAATCACTGTAAACACATACTGCAGCGGGCGTGCCTAATTTAGGGTTAATGCTGTTCACTAACGTATTAATAGCGGCACTATCATCGTTGCTATTTAAGCTGGTTAAATCCATTAAGGCGACAGCCAAAGCAGCCTCTTTTTGTTGTTTAATCATAGTAACCTCATCATATTTATACCGTGATTTAATACCTGTAATTATAGTAACCTAAACTTGCTATAGCTCATAACCAAACACTCTAAGCCCTTAGTTTTACATGCAACCGACCGCAAAGCCTTACTAATTAAGATTTCGGCCTTAAAAACCCACTCGTTATAACTTTTAGTTATAACGAGTGGGTTTTAATTATTTTTTACTTAGTATGTGGCGCTATATTGTGGCTATCAGGCTAAACGAGCCATTTATTTTAGGGGTGTGATTAACGTGCAGTATTTACCTATCTTTACCAAACTCGACAACAAACCTGTATTGGTTGTTGGCGGTGGAGATGTTGCGTTGCGCAAATGCAGCGCGCTTTTAAAAGCGCGTGCCAGTATTACTTTAGTCGCTCCCAAATTTTGCCAACAGCTCATTGAACTTGCTAGCGAAAATAAAGTAACGCTTATACATGAGTACTTTAGCGAGCAACATTTAAAAAATATGATGCTGGTAATTGCTGCTACAGATTTAGAGCATGTAAATAGCCAAGTGTTTGAACTGGCTAATACTGATAACATTTTTGTTAATGTAGTTGACGATCAGCCTAAGTGCACCTTTATATTTCCATCGATTGTCGATCGCAACCCAATCACAATTGCTATATCAAGCGCAGGCACTGCCCCGGTATTAGCACGTCGCCTACGCGAAAAATTAGAAACCCTAATACCGCAACATATTGGCCCGCTGGCAACGCTTGTGGGTGGCTTTAGAAGCAAAGTAAAACAACGCTTTAAGCACTTTGCCGATCGTCGCCAGTTTTGGGAAGGCGTATTCGACTCATCTGTTGTTAGTAAAGTACAAACCGGCGACACCCAAGCCGCAGAGCAACAGTTAGAACACATGCTAAATGCTAAAGCCGAGCCCGAAGGCGAGGTTTATGTAGTAGGTGCAGGCCCTGGCGATCCTGAATTGCTGACACTTAAGGCACTGCAACTTATGCAACAAGCCGATGTAGTGGTTTATGACTATTTAGTGTCTGACGAGATCATGGAGTTAGTGCGCCGTGATGCCGACCTTATTTGTGTAGGCAAGCGTTTAGGCGATCACAGCGTAGCGCAGCAAGACACTAACCAAATGCTGGTCGATTTAGCCAAGCAAGGTAAAAAAGTATGCCGTATTAAAGGTGGCGATCCGTTTATTTATGGTCGTGGTGGCGAAGAAGTACAAGTACTTGCGGCTAACAAGGTAAATTATCAAATTGTACCTGGTATAACTGCCGCTGCAGGATGCAGTGCCTATGCGGGTATTCCGCTTACCCATCGTGACCACGCACAAGCGATTCAGTTTGTAACCGGGCATTGTAAAAAAGACGGCCAAGAACTCGATTGGCAATCGCTGGCTAAACCAAATCAAACCTTAGCTATTTATATGGGCGTGATAAAGTCGCCACATATACAAGCTGAGCTTTTAAAGCATGGCCGCAACGCCAATACACCCGTTGCCATTATTGAAAACGGCACCCGTAAAAATCAACGCGTAATTACTGGAAAGCTGGGCGAGCTTGCCGATTTAATTACGCGTAACAGTGTGGTTTCTCCTGCGCTGCTTATTATTGGCGAAGTAGCATCCTTGCACCAAGAGTTACATTGGTTTGGTGCCAAAGCGCAAACTAGCAGTTTTGCGCAACCACTTACCGATGTGGCATAAGCTTTATACATTTATTAGATTTTAACTTTTAATTATTTTAGTAGGACGACTAACAATGGCTTTAACTCACCTTCAGCAGCTTGAAGCTGAAAGTATCAAAATCATGCGCGAAGTCGCCGCTGAGTTTGAGAACCCAGTAATGCTTTACTCAATTGGTAAAGATTCGTCGGTACTTTTGCACTTAGCGCGTAAAGCATTTTACCCTGCAAAAATTCCGTTTCCGTTATTACACGTAGACACTAATTGGAAGTTTAGCGAAATGATTGAATTTCGTGACCGTATTGCCAAAGAATACGGCTTTGAGCTACTAGTGCATAAAAACCCAGAAGGCATGGAAATTGGTATAAGCCCATTCGAGCATGGCTCTGGTAAACATACCGATATAATGAAAACTCAAGGTTTAAAGCAAGCACTCGACAAATATGGCTTTGATGCCGCCTTTGGTGGCGCACGCCGCGACGAAGAAAAGTCACGCGCTAAAGAACGTGTTTATTCATTTCGCGATAAGCACCACCGCTGGGATCCTAAAAACCAACGCCCAGAGCTTTGGAATACGTACAACAGCCAAGTAAATCCAGGTGAAAGTATTCGTGTATTCCCACTGTCTAACTGGACCGAGTTGGATATTTGGCAATATATTTATCAAGAAAACATCGACATGGTGCCTTTGTATCTAGCAAAAGAGCGCCCAGTGGTTGATCGCGACGGCACCTTAATTATGGTTGACGATGAGCGTATGCCACTTTTGGAGGGTGAAGTGCCAATGATGAAGTCGGTACGTTTTCGTACTTTAGGCTGCTACCCACTTACCGGTGCAGTGGAATCAACGGCCAGCTCATTAACCGAAATTATTGAAGAAATGCTGCTATCTACGTCATCTGAACGTGAAGGTCGAGTTATTGACCATGACTCGGCAGGCTCAATGGAAAAGAAAAAACGTGAAGGGTATTTCTAATGGCTAATCAAAATAACGACACATTTAACGAAGTAAAAGCAATCGGTATAGACGCTTACCTAGCACGTCAGCAAGACAAAAGCTTATTACGCATGCTTACCTGTGGCAGCGTAGATGACGGTAAATCAACACTCATTGGCCGCCTACTGCACGACAGCCACCAAATTTATGAAGATCAGTTAGCAGCGCTACATAAAGATAACGAAAAAGTAGGTAACGCAGGTGATGACCTTGATTTAGCATTACTTGTTGATGGCCTACAAGCTGAGCGTGAGCAAGGTATTACCATTGACGTAGCGTACCGTTACTTCTCGACCGCTAAGCGCAAGTTTATTATTGCCGATACCCCAGGGCACGAGCAGTATACGCGCAACATGGTAACGGGTGCATCAACCAGCGATGTGGCCATTATTTTGGTGGATGCACGTTACGGCGTGCAAGTACAAACTAAACGTCACAGCTTTATTTGTGACTCGCTTGGTATTAAGCAATTTGTTGTGGCTATTAATAAAATGGATATCGTTGATTTTGACGAAACTGTTTATGAAAAAATTAAAGCTGACTACTTAAAATTTGCCGAGCAACTTAATGTAAGTAACATTAAATTTGTACCTATGTCGGCGCTTAAAGGCGATAACGTAGTTACTCGTTCTGTACATACGCCTTACTACACCGATAAACCATTGCTAGAGTTATTAGAAGACTCGCCAGCAGCGCAAATCGACACTGACTTTGAAGCACGTTTACCGGTGCAATATGTGGCGCGCCCTAACTTAAACTTTCGTGGTTTTCAGGGCACGCTAGCCTCAGGCAAGTTACAAGTGGGCGATGCAATAAAAGTACTACCATCGGGCAAAACTTCTAGCATTAAAGAAATTGTTACCTTTGATGGCAACCTAGACAGTGCACAAGCTGGCCAAGCAATTACCGTTACGCTAAATAGCGAAATTGATATTAGCCGAGGCGATGTCATTGTACCAGCAAGCTCTACGGCAATAGTTACCAACCAGCTACAAGCTAAATTAGTATGGATGCACGAAACGCCGCTGCAACTAGGTAAAAGCTATAACTTTAAACTTGGTAGCAAAAACACCTCTGCTCAAGTTACTAAGATTGATCACACTATCGATGTAAATACCTTAGAGCATGGTAGCAGCGACACTCTACAGTTAAACGAAATCGCTATTGTAACGCTAGAACTTAGCGAAACTATTTTGGCTGATGAGTATCACAGTAATCACGAAACCGGCTCGTTTATACTTATCGATCGCTTATCTAACTTAACTATTGCAGCCGGTATGATAGAGCAAGTACTGCAAAGCCAAGCGCAGCAAAGTAACTTTAGTGCTTTTGAAGTTGAGTTTAACACTTTAGTACGCAAGCACTTTCCGCATTGGCAAGCGCTTGATATATCAAAGTTATAATACTTTTTTAGCCTGTTATAGGATATAAAGCATGGTAGATCAGCTCATTTTAACAGGCATTATGCTTACTTTAGTCGGGTGCCTTTTTGGCACTCGGCTTAATCCTGCATGGCTATTTGTGGGAGCCATTGGCAGCAGCTACTTAGCAGGGCTAATAGATTTAGAAAGCATGTTAGTTAATTATACTAACCCGTCGCTAATTACTTTGGTGTTATTAATATTAGTGTCAATTGCGATTGAAAAAACCACCCTTATTCAAAAATTAGCGCAATCGCTATCGAGCGGTAGTTTAGTTAAATCAGTGACTAAATTGGGGCTTTCGACCGCGTTTTTATCGTCGTTTACCAATAACACCGCCGTGGTTGCCTCCTTAATTACCGCGATAAAAGACAATCCCAATCACTCGCCATCAAAGTTATTATTACCGCTATCGTACACCGCTATTTTAGGCGGCACTATTACCCTTATTGGCACATCAACCAACTTAATAGTAAATGGTTTTGCCGTAGATGCGGGTATGGCGCCACTGGGATTTTTTGACTTTACCTTAGTAGGTTTGGGCGCATTAAGCGTGGGCTTAATCACTATTTTAGTCATGTTAAAATACTTACCCGACAACGGTAAAAGCGACCAAGAAGTCGTGCCTTTTTATCTTGAAGGTAAAGTACAAGCCGGTTCAAAGCTAATTGGTCGCACCGTAGAAGAAAATGGCCTGCGTGAACTTAAAGACTTATTTTTAGGCGAAATAATTCGCGATAACCAACGTATTTGTGCGGTCACGCCACAGCAAATAATTAAACAAAACGACATATTACTTTTTGTGGGCGATATAAAATCAGTCCCCCTACTTACGCGTTTCGATGGTTTAAAAGTAGTGCACGACAATCATCAAAAAGACATAGAGCACTTAGTAGAGGTTGTCGTAAGTCAGTCTTCAAAATTTATTGGTAAAACCGTAAAAGAAGCCCGCTTTAGAGAGCAGTTTCATGCGGCCGTTATTGCTATTCGCCGCGGCCACGATCGCCTGCAAGGTGGTTTAGGGCAAGTGCGTTTACAAGCAGGCGACTCACTAATACTCGCCCCGGGTAAAAACTTTTACAGCTTGCCTAATTTAAAGCGCGAATTTGTGTATATATCGGGGTTTGATTTACAAACTCACCTAGCGCCTAAACAGTCAAACATTGTGCTGCTAAGCTTTGCCGCTGTACTGGGCTTAAGTATTATTGGCTTAGTGCCGCTAGTTAAAGGCTTATTAGTATTACTGATTGGCTTTATGCTTTGCGGTACTATTAAGCTTAGCGAAGTAAAACGTCGCTTTCCTATTGAGTTACTCGCCGTAGTAGGCAGCGCCATAGGCTTAGCAAAACTAATGATAGGCACCGGACTTGCTGGGCAAATATCGGCGGCTATGTTTGTAGTACTTGGCGACTTTGGCCCATACAGCGCCTTTATCGCAATATTTTTAATGACAGTATTATTTACCGAGCTGATAACCAATAACGCCGCTGCAGCATTGTCGTTTCCGGTTGCCTATTCACTTGCCGTTGGCTTTAACGTAGACCCACTGCCATTTATTATGGCGGTTGCGTTTGGCGCATCAGCAAGTTTTATATCGCCGTTTGGTTATCAAACTAACCTTATGGTTTACAGCGCGGGTAACTATCGTTTAAAAGATTATGTAGTGATGGGCTTGCCCCTTTCTATTATTTATTCAATAACAGTATTAACCTTGATCCCGCTAGTATTTCCGTTTTAATACCGGCACGCACAGCATAAAGAGATAACTCACTATGGATGAAAATATTGTTTGGCATAACTACGCAACCACTAAAGCACAACGTAGTGAGCAAAAAAAGCATCAGAGCGCTATTATATGGTTTACCGGATTTTCGGGCTCAGGTAAAAGTACAGTAGCAAACGCGCTAGAAGCTGCACTTAATCAACAAGGTATTCATACTTACCTGCTCGATGGCGACAACGTACGCCACGGTTTATGTAAAGACCTAGGCTTTAGCGACGCAGACCGAGTTGAAAATATTCGCCGCGTAGGTGAAACGGCAAAACTTATGATTGACGCTGGCTTGTTAGTGCTTACTGCGTTTATATCGCCTTTTAGAGCAGAGCGCGACATGGTACGCAGCTTAGTAGATGACAAGGAGTTTATTGAAGTATTTATCGACACCCCACTCGATGTATGCGAAAGCCGCGATCCTAAAGGCTTATACAAAAAAGCCCGCGCTGGCGAAATTAAACACTTTACCGGCATTGATTCCAGTTACGAAATACCCATCAATCCAGAAATAATTTTAGATACCAGTAAAAACACCCTAGACCAATCGGTTGTTCAGCTGATAACGTATCTAAAACAACAGCACATAATATAGGTTAACCCCAATGAACCAAACCGAACTGCTAGAAGAAACCCTGATCCTTGCCCGCAAAGCGGGTAGCGCCATAATGGGAATTTATCAAAAGGACTTTAACGTTGAATACAAAGCCGATGAAAGCCCTGTAACCGACGCCGACTTAGCAGCTCATAAAATTATTGTTGCAGGGCTACAGCAGCTCACTCCCGACATTCCTATATTAAGTGAAGAAAACGCCGATATAAGCTGGGAAGTTCGCAAAGCATGGAAAAGTTACTGGCTAGTAGATCCTATCGATGGCACCAAAGAGTTTATTAAAAAAAATGGTGAATTCACCGTAAATATCGCACTTATCGAAAATGGCATTCCGGTTTTAGCCGTAGTAGACGCCCCAGCCCTTGGCGTATCTTACTTAGCAAGCGAAGCCATAGGCGCATTTAAAGACAAAGGCGATGAGCGCATAGAGCTAAAAGTAACTACCAAGCCAAACACAGGGTTAATACGCGTAGTTGGCAGCCGCTCACACCCCTCACCTGATTTAGCCGAATTTGTAAAACGCTTTGACGATGTTGAAATGGTTTCAAAAGGCAGCTCACTAAAACTATGTTTAGTGGCCGAAGGCAGCGCCGATATTTACCCACGCTTAGGCCCAACCTGTGAATGGGATACTGGCGCCGGCCATGCCATTGCCGCAATCGCCGGTGCAAAAGTGACTAAAATTGATGGCAGCCCGCTTATTTATAACACCAAAGATGAGTATTTAAATCCGTATTTTATTGTCTCAGCTATTGAAGAGTAAAGTGCAACGAGCTGCGGGCTTAAGCCACAAGCAGCTCAATGACAATTTAAACACCGTAGGTTGGGTTGAGTGCAACGAAACCCAACATGTTTAAGTCATGAGTTTTAAGCGGTAGAATCTTCACTCGTAGAAGATAGTTTTAGCCACTAAAAGTCCTGCTCTGCATTCTATTTGAAAAATAATCTCACTATCGAGTCACTTCACGCCGAACAAATAATTCTAATTGATTATTTGACCTCAACAACTCCAACGCTTGTTTTATAAGAGATTGTATATAAGCTTGTAACATTAGGTATTTTAGGTGTATTGTCTAATTTTGAGTCAGAGTTCAATACGGGCTGCCTAAGATATTCTGAATTATCCAACATTCTCCCTAAGCAATGGAACTTTTCACTTTCACTAACATCCTTTAATCTTTTTTCTGCATGGTATAACTTGTAACTTTGCTTCAAACAAAATAATAAATATCTGCCTTTATTTTTATCTAAGTTCAATTTATAAATAAGATCCTCAATTTCGATCGGTATGCCGTTTTCATTAAAGCCAAGGTAATTAATAAGTGCATTTGAATGCTCCCTAGCATCTTGTACATATAATAATCTATTAAAAATTTCATATATATTTTTAATGGTTAAATTTTTAGCTATGTAATGTACAAACTTTATTACATGTCTACATGTTGTAGATGACAGCTCATTGGGTAAGTTATCACTGCCTAGCTCTTGATAAGCTAATGTTTGATCTTCGTTGAACTTAAGAAAAATAAATTGCGAATACTTCTCTTGTTTAAATTCGTCAAAACTTAGCCACTTTTCTACAAATAGTAAAAGTGAAAGTTTCTTCAAATTTAATATATCTCGGATAACATCTTGATCTTTAAATTCTGAACTAAAAATACTTTGACGCAGAATACGCTGAACATAAAATGACATTTCATTGGAGCAACCAACTGTTTGTAAATATTCATTATTAGGGTTTAAAAGCCAAATATCTCTTTCTTTTAGAGGGTTACTATCACGTATTGAAACAGTCTTAATTTTTATACCTAGCATTACGCTTAGGTAATTTTTCACCTCTTTAGGAGTATCTTTTTCTATAAACCTTTCAATATCTGTCTGTTCACTTTTAAGTTTTGCAGAGTTTATAAAGTTAATATATTTAGAAAATAAGTTAGGCTCAACTTCTCTGAGCGCTAACATCATAAGCAAAGATATAAAATTGACCTCGCCTTTTAAGTTGTTATCCCACCAAATCTCATCGGCTCGACGAAGCACTTTTTTTAAAATACGGAAGCTCGAAATTAGTTTATTTAGCTCTGTTCTTTCAGGTAGATAAAAAGTAATTCGTTTACCTAAAATATTTTTTACATCATCTAACTTTTCCCATTGATAAGGAATTATTGAAACCATCTTACTTTTGGTTAAATTCTCATAAATATAATCAACAAGTAAATCTGTAAAATTACTTTTAGCAATATCCTCTCTATAATCAGTCGCTCTTGAAATTACTTCAGTAGCCACATCACTTTCATTACCCATAGCAATAATAAAATTAATATAACTTAATTTTCGGTTTTTTAACCTATCCAACAACGCAGCTATATCATTTAAACGTTTTTCGTTTTCATCGCCCGTACCACGATCAACATCTTGCAAGGTAATCAATAGTTTATGGTTGGTTGCTTGCAGTACCTTGTTAAGCTTTTTAAAGCTTATATCTGTATCAACAGGACCTGCAAGTAGTGTTGAAGCAAATTGCAGCCAACTGCCGCCTGACTTTAACGCTTCGGTGTAATGCTTAGGGAGGGCACGAAAGGCACACATATCAATATGCTGGCTTATATCATCAATAATATGGCTTAATACCACATGCGCAACGCTGCCACTGGCTGCGCCCCATGTTGATATATCGCTGTGTATCCAAATACTCTCTTTTTCCGAGTTTTTTGCTAAGTCATTCACAACACTTTTGACGATACTGCTTTTTCCACAACCATAAGGCCCACAAAGAGCTATGTGCTGTGCTAAGTCTTTTTCATACTTATCACCACCATTTTTTAACCGCCCGGTGATACGCTTTGCGTACACCTGTAAATCGGGTTCTAATTCCTCTGTATTTTTAATAGTTGAGTCATCTTTAAACCACTCTCTAAAATCATCTAAATCGTTCAGGCCATCGCCCGTATTAGCTTCAACAGAGCTGCTTTGGCTGTGAGGTTGTTTTATCTCGCTGCTAGCTCGCAACCTTAAAATAACAGCAAGACAGTAAAGCAAAGTAAACGTAGTAATAAGCGGCCATGGTGTATGGTAAAAACCCGATGCAAGCAAGAGTGTTACTAAAGCAGTGAATAAGATAAACCATGACTTACCATTCAACTTTTTTGCTTTATCTTTAGGTTCTTGAAACAAAGCAAATAATGCAGATGAAAATAAAGTGATGTGTACATACTTCAAACTAGAAAAAAGTAGATCATCGTCAAGAAAATAAGGTCTATATGCTGTATTCACAAAAAGATAAATAAGTAAGGCTGATATTGATAACCACACAGCAATTGTCACTGGCGGATACCGCCAACTAAACCCAATACTGCGCTTAGGGTGCGATATATAAAACTTATCAAGCAGCAGCTTTACGCCAATACCTGCTAAAAATGCGCTGCTGTAATGCAAAACCGGATTGATATTTAAAATAGCGCTCCAGCTTGCGTACGCCTTTTGTACAAAGCCCACTTTGCTTAAAAATATAGTTATTGTTGCTGCGGTTATTGCGCACAATAAAAGAGAAAGCCAGCGCATAGCTGGAATTGGAAGAGTTTGAGGCTGCGACAATTCAATATCCTTATCAATAAGTTACTTTGCCAGTGTACACCAGATAATCAAAAGCCCAAATGCTGATAAATTAAAGTGCCGTAATGCAATATGCGAAACGCAAACCAAACTAGGGGATCGTATTCGCTCACCTAAAATAAAACTATAAATTAAGTAAATTTGAGCTTATGAAAACATAACTACATTTGTTTAAGAAACACTTAAATCGGTGCGCGTAAAAAGTGTGTAACGCCTAATGTGTGTCCGTTTATTGTCATGTAGTTGTCTTTATGTGATTGGGCTTTAAAGCCACACTTTAATAGTACGGCTTTTGAGGCGGGGTTATTATCTAGAACTAAGGCTTCTAACTTGTTAACTGCATAATGCTGAGCGGCTATGCTAATTAATTCGTTAAGGCAAAAACTGGCGTAGCCTTTACCTATGCTATTTTTAGCAACTCGATAACCCACTGCGGCAGTCTTTGTTTGCCCTGTTATATCTTTTAAATTTGCGCGCGCAACAATTTGCTCATTAACAATAAGCACACCCGAATAATGCGTACCTAATTGCATGTTTATAATGGCATCATAAATATGCATTTTAATGCCTAAATCGCGATAAAAGTAATCTTCTCTCGGCGGCAGCATTGATTCAAACCAAGCTTTATTTTCTGATTCAAATTGCAATAACATAGCTAAATGCTTAACTGACAAGGTTTCAAATATCACAAAAACTCCTGTTTTCAATCACTTTACAACCTAGGTGGAAAGTAGGGTTTACAATAATTATACTCTAGATTGCAGTGTGTAAACTTTAAACTTTATGGGGAAAAGCTATTAACCCCCTTTTTAATCGCACCTTTCCTGCTTATTATTTTTAACGTTGAGCTAAAGCCACTGCCATTCTCTGCTCACTTTTATAACGCTGTTGCAAATTAATTACAGGCGTAACTGGTACGCTACAAATAAGCGAATATTAAGCTAGTTTATCGAATGAAATCATTAAGTAAAAACTATATGCTTTGCCGTCATTATTATTCTAAAAAAACCTGGTGAGCTTATGCCCCCATCTCAAGATGCTACGCATTTTAATGCATCTACAGCAAAACAGTCTTCTTGGACTTTACACGACACACAGTGGACGTTAAGCCTATTTGGTACCGCCGTTGGTGCCGGTATTTTATTTTTACCTATTAATATTGGTATTGGCGGTTTTTGGCCGTTAATTATTATGGCGTGCTTGGCCTTTCCAATGACCTTTTTAGCGCACCGCGGTTTAGCGCGGTTTGTGCTGTCGTCAAAAAATAAAGATGCTGACTTTACCGATGTAGTAGAGGAACATTTTGGGGTGACCGCGGGTCGGCTAATCTCTTTGCTGTACTTTTTATCTATTTTTCCGATTTTACTTATTTATGGTGTCGGTTTAACCAATACCGTAGACAGCTTTATGGTGAACCAGCTTGGTATGGAGTCGCCTTCGCGGGTGTTGCTTTCTGGTGTATTGGTTGCAGGTATGATTGGCTTAATGATGGGCGGCGAAAAGCTGATGCTTCGTGCTTTTGCTATTTTAGTTTATCCGCTTGTGGGCATATTGTTTTTTTTATCCTTGTATTTAATCCCTAGTTGGCAAATGCCGAATATGGCGCTGCCAGAAGTGAGCAGCTTTGGTAAAACACTGTGGTTGTCGATTCCTATTATTGTATTTTCGTTTAGCCACGCAGCGGCTATTTCGAGCTTTGTAAACGTACAACGCGGTCATTATGGTAATAAAGCGGTTGCTAAGTCTGAGGCGATATTAAAGCGCACCAGTTTACTGTTAATTACCTTTGTATTGCTGTTTGTGTTTTCGTGTGTGTTGTCCTTAACTGGCGAGCAAATGGCGGCGGCGAAAGCGGCAAATGTGTCGGTTTTATCGTACCTTGCCAATATTACTGACAATTCGTTTATTGCTACGCTTGGCCCATTGGTGGCGTTTATTGCGATTATGTCGTCATTTTTAGGGCACTTTTTGGGTGCACGCGAAAGCTTTACTGGCTTGGTGACTAAGCAATCTAACATAAGCGCTAAAGTTGCCGATAAGGTAGGTGCTGTACTAATGTTTTTTGCTATTTGGTTTTGCGCGGTTAAAAACCCGAGCATACTCGATATGATGGATCAGTTATCTGGCCCTATTATTGCGATGATTTTATTTATTATGCCCATGATTGCTGTTTATAAAGTACCGGCATTACACAAGCATCGTAATCGTTTAAGCACCTTATTTATATTAGCGGTTGGCTCAATGGCGGTAATGGCTTTGCTTTACAGCATGCTTAAATAATACTAAATATACTGGCTATAAGCTTTTTAACACAAAAAAATGGCGCTCATTGAGCGCCATTTTTATTGACTATATTTTGCTATTTAATCTAGGTCTGGCAAGTTACGGCCATAGAATATTTCTTGCATTTCACGGGTCAGTTTAGAGCGAATTTCTTCCTCTTCTTCATCTGACAAATCATCCGTAGAAAGGCCGAATAAATAGGTATTTAAATCAGTCTCTTTTAACATCATTTTAGTGTGAAACAGGTTTTCTTGATACACGTTTACGTCCATCATTTGGTACGCTTCTTTGGTATCTTCTGTCATGAAGTTTTGAATTGAGCTAATTGCATGATCGATGTAGTGCTTAACGCCGTTTATGTCGCGGGTAAAACCACGTACGCGGTAGTCAATTGTTACTACGTCTGACTCTAGACTATGAATAAGGAAGTTTAACGCTTTAAGTGGCGATATTATGCCACACGTTGACACTTCAATATCGGCGCGAAAAGTACAAATACCGTCATCAGGGTGAGCTTCTGGGTACGTGTGTACACAAATATGGCTTTTATCTAAATGGGCAACCACTGAATCTGGTAATGGGCCTGGAGCTTCGTCAGCATCGTAATTTTGCTGCTCTTCTACCGGCTCTTCTGAAACCAAAATAGTTACGCTTGCACCTTGCGGTTCGTAGTCTTGGCGCGCTACATTTAAAATGTTAGCACCTATAATATCAACAACTTCACCTAAAATGTCGGTTAGTCTATCTGCACTGTACTGCTCATCGATATATTCAATATATTCTTTACGTTGTTGCTCGGTCTTTGCATAGCAAATGTCGTAAATACTAAAGCTTAAACTTTTAGTTAAATTATTAAAACCATGAAGTTTAAGTTTATCGAAGGGTTTGTTCATAATAAACCAACCTATAAATTAGTGAAATCTGCTCTAGCAGAATAAAAGTTCGCGGATTTTATACGAATTTTACTCATGGAAAAAGCGTTATTTTACTTGATCTTGCACAACTTCGTGGCTATGCGTAATTTTTACTGTTTTATCAAGCATTAATGCGACCGAGCAATACTTTTCAGCAGAGAGTGAAACAGCGCGTGCAAGGTGCTTTTCAGACACATTATTGCCCGTTGCTACAAAGTGTAAATTAACTTTGGTAAATACTCGTGGGGCAGTTTCGGCGCGCTCTGCCGTTAACTGTACTTCTACGTTGCTAAAATCTTGTTTGGCTTTTTTTAAAATGCTCACTACATCAACCGATGAACAACAACCGATTGACATTAATACCATTTCCATAGGGCTCGGTGCAGCACTGTCGCTACCACCGTCAAATACAACATTATGATTTGAATTAGAGCGACCAATAAAGGTATTACCTTCAACCCATTTTACATTTGCTTGCATTGTTATACCTCAAAAATTATTTTCTTGATTGTATACCAATCAGCTTTAATAAGTGAGCGCCCAGCAATAATATAAATTAGCTTGATCAAGGCACTTAAATTTATGCAAGGGTGGTAAAACCGTCAGCGCATTTAAAGCGTGCTACCGGAAAATATAGAAGGGTTGCGGGCTAAGAAACGGCGTTATCAAATAGGTTTTTAACCAAACCACCAAACTCATCAATAAACATGTGTTGCTCTACCGTAACAGGCCGCGAGGTGATGCTACTGAGGACTTCTTGTAAATCGTAAACTATGCCATCAACTTCACGCACAATTTGGCTACGCTGCTCTGTAGTGAGCTCTGTGTGCTGCTGACATATGAGCATTACGTTTTGTGCAATCACGTCTTCGATTAATTCCATAACCGTAGGTGCACCTGGTTTTATTTCACCCGGCTTTTCAAATAAAGCTAAGTTTTGAGTTAGGTACATAATTAAGTCGTCGTACCCTTGCCTATTTAAAACCATTACACGTATACCTTAAAAATAATTAATTCAGTAATTTAAGCAGAAAGCACTAATAATTACTAGCTTAGCGACATAGCTAATACAAAAAAAGCAGCCGAAGCTGCTTTTATAATTATTTAGTAGTAATTTTAGTCTATTTTTAAGCCTGGGCTTAATGTAGCTGGCATAGCAACTTTTTCAAGCTCTACTGATGCTACTGGGTATGCACAGTAATCGGCAGCGTAATACGCGCTGGCTCTGTGATTACCCGATGCGCCAATACCACCAAACGGTGCAGCACTTGATGCGCCAGTAATTGGGCGGTTCCAGTTAACAATACCAGCGCGAATACGGCGTAAAAAGTGCTCGTAGTCGGCTGCACTGTCGCTAAGTAAACCTGCTGATAAACCAAAGCTTGTGTCGTTGGCTTTATCAATTGCTTGGTCAAAGTCGTCAAAGCGGAATACTTTTAGAAGTGGTCCAAAATGCTCTTCATCTGGGAAGTCGCTAATATTTGTACACTCAATAATACCTGGTGTTACAAAGCCAGTATTAACTGTATGCTCAAGCTCTACCAATACTTGAGCACCAAGCTCAACAAGTTCGTTTTGCGCTTTAACCATACCGGCAGCGGCGGCTGATGAGATCATTGAGCCCATAAATGGCTGATCTGCATCGTCATAATTACCTACTTTAATCGCTTTAGTTGCGGTAATTAAACGCTCCAGGATTACATCACCTTTGCTACCCGTTGGTAAAAATAGTTTACGTGCACAGGTACAACGCTGGCCACTTGAAATAAACGCTGATTGAATAATATCGTGAACAACCGCTTTAGTATCTTCAACGTCAGTAATAATAAGTGGGTTATTACCGCCCATTTCTAGCGCTAAAATTTTACCAGGTTGACCCGCAAACTGTTCATGTAAAATATGACCTGTGCGCGAAGAACCCGTAAAGAACAAGCCATCAATACCTTTGTGAGCAGCAAGGGCTTTACCCGTTGCTACTTCACCTTGTACAAGGTTAATTACACCCGCTGGTAAACCTGCTTTTTCCCACAGCTTAAGCGTAAGCTCGGCAACTTTAGGCGTAAGTTCTGACGGTTTAAATATAACCGTGTTACCCGCTAAAAGCGCTGGCACTATGTGGCCATTAGGTAAATGCCCCGGAAAGTTATACGGACCAAATACAGCTACAACACCGTGTGGCTTGTGGCGGATCATTGCGCGCCCTAGTGGCATTGCATTTTCTACGTCGCCAGTGCGCTCTAAAAACGCTTTTTCAGAAATGGCAATTTTACCAACCATAGCACCCGCTTCTGTGCGAGTTTCCCACAGTGGCTTACCTGTTTCTTGTGCAATAGTAATGGCTAGCTCTTCGCTGTTTTCTTTTAATTGCGCTGCGAATGCTTTAACTATTTCTAAACGTTCAGCAAATGTTTTATCAGCCCAAGCATAAAACGCTTCGCGCGCTGCGCTAACTGCAGCGTCTACTTGCTCTGCAGTTGCTGAGTTTGCTTGGAAAATAACATTGTTATTGGCTGGGTTTACTGAACTAAATTCGGTTCCTTGGCCTTGTGACCATTGACCATTAATAAATTGTGCAGGATGAGTCATTATACTTTCTCCTAAATTAAATCGTGGTTGCGCTTACGCTATCGCCCGCTTGTAAATACAGTGCATCGGCTACTTGTTGCGTTATTACTATGCTGCTCATGCGCTCATCGAACGTCATAGGTACTACAGTTGCTCTAAAGTCTGTAAGCTTTTCGTTGGCTAATAACACCATGGTGTCGCCACTTGGTTCACCTATTTCAACTTTAAAGTGTTTAGCATTGCGAATGGTGGCAATGTTATCTACTTTTGCTTCAACTGTGGGGCCGGCATCAAAAATATCAACATACCCATTAAAGGTAAAACCTTCACTTTTTAATAGCTCAATTGCTGGGCGTGTGTTGTCGTGTACTTTACCAATAACAGCTTGCGCATTTTTGCTGAGCAAATTAACGTAAATTGGGTACTTAGGCATTAATTCAGCAATAAATACTTTTTGGCCTATGCCTGTTAAATAGTCGGCAGTTGGAAAGTCCATTGAAAAAAAGTGCTCTTCTAGCCATTGCCAAAATGGGCTGCTGCCATTGTCGTCAGACACACCACGCATTTCTGCAATGACGGTTTGTGCAAAACGCTCTTGATGCTGCTTAATAAACATAAAACGCGATTTTGAAAGTAATTTACCGTTACTGTTTTTGCGGTATGCGTCTTTCAAAAATAATGTACATAGCTCTGTAGCGCCGGTGTAATCGTTACAAAGCGTTAAAATATCAACTGCTTTATATACGTTTAGAGTGCGTGAAGAATGAATCACTTTACTTAAATGATAGTGATAAAATGCATCATCTAAGCCAACAGCGGCTTCTATACCTGAGGTGCCAACTACTTCACCTGTTTCGGTGTCCTCTAGTACAAATAAATAACCTTCGTCGCCCGGCTCGGTAGCAGCTTTTGCAAATGAGCTAACCGAATGATCTATTTTCTTTTGCAATAACTTTTCATTATTAGGTAAAGAAGTAAAGCCATGACCCGATTCGTGGGCTATTTTCACTAATGCAGGGTAGTCACTTTGTTGGATTGGGCGAAGGATCATCATAAACCCGCTTACTCCCTTATATTATAACGGTAAATTAAAATTAGAGGGCAAACTAGGTCTGCCCTTAATAGATATTGTTTGGCTATGTTAAGCGCTTACAACACTGGCTACTGCTTTTTCAAAGCGTGCCATACCTTCACGAATGTCGGCTTCTGGGATAACTAATGATGGTGTAAAACGAACCACGTCAGCACCGGCAACTAATGACATAAGACCGTGCTCAGTACCTGCCACTAAAAACTCTTTTGCACGACCTTTGTATTGCTCGCTTACTACTGCACCAATTAATAAACCTTGGCCGCGAATTTCGCTAAACACGTGGTATTTATTATTAATTTCAGTAAGTAGTTGGTTAAATAATGCTGCTTTTGCTGTTACACCAGCAAGTACTTCTGGGGTATTTACAGTATCGAATGCTGCTTCAGCAACGGCGCACGCTAATGGGTTACCACCATAAGTAGAACCATGCGTACCTACTTTAAGGTGTTGTGCAATTTCAGTTGTGGTGATCATAGCGCCAATAGGAAAACCGCCGCCCAATGCTTTAGCCGTAGTTAAAATGTCAGGAACAACGTTTAAACCTTGGTATGCGTATAAGTTACCTGTACGGCCAACACCTGTTTGCACTTCATCAAAAATAAGCAGTGCATTATGTTTAGTACATAAATCACGAACGCCTTGTGCAAATTCGTCAGTTGGCGAAACAATACCGCCTTCACCTTGTAGTGGCTCCATCATTACGGCACATGTTTTGTCGCTAATAAGGGCTTCAAATGCTGCCAGGTCGTTGTAATCACAATGTACAATGTCGCCTGGCTTAGGACCAAAACCATCTGAGTATGCCGCTTGGCCACCAACAGTTACGGTAAAGAATGTACGGCCGTGGAAACCTTTGTTGAATGCGATGATTTGTGATTTTTCTGCGCCAAATTGATCAAGGGCAAAACGACGCGCTAATTTAAGTGCTGCTTCGTTTGCTTCTGCGCCTGAGTTGGCAAAGTAAACTTTTTCGGCAAAGGTTGCATCAACCATTTTTTTAGCTAAGCGTAGTGCTGGCTCGTTGGTCATTACATTTGATAGATGCCAAAGCTTTTCGCCTTGCTCTTTTAATGCGCCTACTAATGCAGGGTGGCAATGGCCAAGACAGTTAACGGCAATACCACCAGCAAAGTCGATAAACTCTCGACCTTGTTGATCCCATACGCGAGAGCCTTCGCCTCGAACTGGAATTACGCTTGAAGGTGCGTAGTTAGGAACCATTACGTGATCAAATAATTCGCGATTGACTGTCATTTTATTTCCTCTTAATTGTGTACATCACAAAGCCGTAAATAGCTGTGTGGTAACCTGTAGCATATGTGTTTTTTAGCAAACTCAGTATAGCGATATTTGCATAAAAAGGGCTGTGTGGTTCAATTTTCAGACGCTTATTATTTCAGAAAACATTGATTATGTCTCTTCAAAAACTTTCATGTAACCCTTGATAATAAAGGGCTTGAGATATAATTTCATAGATAGTGAATAACTATTTGCTTGCTTTATGCAACTCGTTTTTAGCCAATAAAGCGCCTGAACAACGAGCGCGCCTCACTTTAAACGGGGAAATGTATTGAAAAGAGATAATAAAAAGTGAATGGATAGTCGCAAAAAAATTAACAAATTTAATCAATTTGAATAGCAAGATTATTAAAATTGCTTGCTTGGAGTGCTTTTAGCTCTTTTTTGGTGAACTTAAAGTACGAAAACCAACTAAGCGTTTCATCCGGTTCAACTAGCTGATGCTGCTTTAGCGTTAAGTACTGAGAGTAACATCGTGCTTTTAGCATTACCTGCGTTAAAGGCAGCGCTGTATCGCCTTTTTCTACACCATTAACGAGTTGCTGCATTACGCTATTAAACGGCAAATACTTAAAGGCCATTTTTTCAATTATTTTAGCGCTAATAGCCAACGACTGCTCGCTCAGTAAGGTGGTTAAAAATAAAGGGTCTGGTTTTAGCTCTAGCAATGCAGTATGCAAGCCTTTATTCGCTGTAGTGCGAGCAAATTGTACTTTTCGCTGCCAAATTTGCTCAAACACTTTTAAATATAAACGCACTAAGGCTATTTGCCCCACGTTTAATAACATCCCTAAAGTAAAAGCATGGCTTGGGTTAACCTCGTTAACTTCAGCAATTTTTTGTGCCGCAATAGCATTCGCCATGGCGCTTTCTTTTAAGCGCCTTTTTAGTAACGAAAAAGGCGCTGTGCTATAAGGCATCCAATGGCGCACTGCAAAAGTTGGTACTACTAGCTGTAAGTTATCTAGGCCAATATAACGCAGCGCTAAAGCGGGGCTATCTACTTTCACTGCGGTATTTTTGCTGCGCTGATTACGATAATAAGGCAAGTTAACTAAAGTAACTAACTCTCTGCCAAGCCAGCTTAGGTCGTTAACTAAGGGCTCTAAGCGCCCAACCGATGCGCTTTTTGTGGCTAAAATATCTAACATGGCACATACGCTGTCCTCTACACCTATGGTGTTTTGAATAACACTGTCTATATCGCTAAGCTGCTCAGACATCATTTTTTCTATTGCTTTATGCAGTTGCTCGCTCGCTGCTGCACGATATTTATGATGCGCGGTGCTTTTTAGCTTGCGCTTTTGCTGAGCGGCAACCTCTACTTCAAGTAATGTGCGTTGCTTTAGTGGTTCGCCATAGTCCATTTCTAGCGTATGAATAAAGCCAATTTGTTGATGAGCAAAGTTATGACCAAGCAGCAAATCATGTGCTCGTTGATTAAGCATTTTAACAATACGCGGTTGCTGCACTATTTCGGTCATGGCTCTCTGTCTTTAATGTAATGATATTTACTTAATACTATAAGCTTAGAAGCGAGTTAAAAAGTTATCAAGTAACGCTAAACCTTGCTCAGTTAAAATAGCTTCCGGATGAAATTGTACACCTTCAAGTGCTAAGTCTGTATGTAATAATCCCATAATTTCGTCAAACTCACCTTGCTGGGTTTGTGTCCAGGCTGTTACTTGTAACTCTTTAGGCAGCGACTGCGCCTCAACAATTAAAGAATGATACCGACAGACCGTTAAGGGCTTAGCTAAACCTTTAAATACTCCTTGATCGCTATGGTAAATTGGCGATGTTTTACCGTGCATTACTTTTTTAGCACGCACCACCTTTGCTCCTATGGCTTGGGCAATAGTTTGATGCCCTAAGCAAATTCCTAAAATAGGATACTGCCCTTTTAATTGCTCAACAATGCTTAACGAAATACCCGCTTCGCTTGGGCTTTTAGGACCGGGTGATATAACAATATGTTGAGGATTTAACTGCTTAATTTGGCTAAGCGTTATTTGGTCGTTGCGCTTAACCAGTACCTCTTGATCTAAACGCTGAAAGTACTGTACCAAGTTATAGGTAAACGAGTCGTAATTGTCGATCATTAAAAGCATGTAATAAAGCACTCAAAATAGTTATTGTTTGCGAGGAGTTGTTGCATTTTGTATTCTAACTTAAGCATCTTTGAGTGTCAGTGCTTTGTATAGTGATATATAAGTATTTCCGTAATAATAATTAATAACGGCTATGTGTTGATTTATACTCAAGCAACCCCCAGCTCTAATATTATGGCGTACATAAATACCCATACAATCTGAATTTAACTAAACCCTAAGCGTGTTATTTTTAAAACACATTTATTACACGCACCGTTAAGGAGTACCTATGTTAGGCGAAGATCATTCATTAACTCAAGACTTTCCTGAGCACCTAAATACCATTAAAAAACTCAATAGCAATGATCCAGAGTTTGCAGATAAAGCCAAAAAATACAACGCGCTTGATAAAGAAATTCGTACCTTAGAGCTGTAAGACGCGCCTATCGATGACGAGGAAATGCTGCAATTAAAACATGACCGTGTGGTGTTAAAAGATTGGCTACATCAACAATTGTTAAAAGCCAGCTAAGCGCAATTTATACCCATTGTATTTAAGAGCCCTCTGACTTATGGGCTCTTATTACTCTTGCTTCTTAATATACACTGCCACCACCCTTGGTATAAATTACAGCGTTATAGCTATAACAGCCCTTCCTAATATTTAAAAAGCATTGCTATTAATTTAACTTGCAGACAAGCTATCTGTATCTAAGATAAATAACGTTAAGCTTATGTCTAAATACATACTCTCGATTGATCAAGGAACTACCAGCTCTCGGGCTATTTTATTTACCAAAGATGCCAAGGTAGTTGATACTGTTCAGCAAACATTCCCGCAGCACTTTCCCAATAATGGCTGGGTTGAGCACGACCCTAACGATATTTTACAAACCGTACTAAGTACCTGTAAAACAGTACTGGCTAATAACCAGGTTACAGCCGAGCAGGTCATTGCCATTGGTATCACTAATCAGCGCGAAACCACTTTAGTATGGAATAAAAAGACTGGCCAACCAATTTATAATGCCATTGTGTGGCAAGATCGCCGTACCAGCGAGTATTGCGAGCAAATACGTAGCGATAAACTCAGTAAAAAAATTAGCGATAAAACCGGGCTATTATTAGATCCGTACTTTTCAGCCACTAAAATTCGCTGGATTTTAGATAATGTTGCCGATGCACAGCAACAAGCGCTAGCCGGCGAGCTAGCATTTGGTACGGTTGACAGTTATTTACTGTGGCATTTAACCGCTGGCAAAGTACACCGTACTGATGCCACCAACGCCTCACGTACACTATTATTTAATATACATCAGCAATGTTGGGATGAAGAGTTACTAACGCAGTTTAATATTCCACACTCTATGCTTCCAGAAGTGATGGACAGCGCAGCCGAGTTTGGCAGTACCAGCAGTGAAATTTTTGGTGAACCGATTAAAATTTGCGCTATGGCGGGGGATCAGCAAGCCGCATTAATTGGTCAAGCTTGCTTTAAAGAAGGCATGGCTAAAAGTACCTACGGAACGGGCTGCTTTTTAATGCTTAATACGGGCGATAAAGCCCTTACCTCTAATAACCGCTTATTAACTACTGTGGCTTACAGGCTCAATGGTAGAGTGACCTACGCTATAGAGGGCAGTATTTTTATGGCGGGTGCCACTATGCAATGGATTGTTGAGGGCTTAAAGCTACTTGAACATGCCGGCGACAGCGAGGCTATGGTCAAAGACGTGCCACTGGATCACGGCGTATTTTTAGTGCCTTCGTTTACCGGTTTAGGCGCCCCATACTGGGATGCCAATGCCCGTGGTGCTATTTTAGGTTTAACCCGTGATTCTGGCATTAGCACTATAGTAGCAGCGGCGCTGCAGTCTGTTGGCTATCAAACCAAAGATTTACAAAAAGCCATGGAAGGTGATGGCCTGCGTCCAAGTATTTTGCGCGTGGACGGTGGCATGGCAAAAAATAATTGGGCCATGCAGTTTTTAGCTAATATTTTAGGCGCAAGTGTGGAACGCCCAGCGCTAACAGAAACAACCTCTCTGGGTGTTGCCTATTTAGCAGGGCTGCAAACTGGGATTTATAAGTCAACGGAGCAATTAGCTACTATGTGGCAATGCGACCGTCGTTTTGAACCAACCATGAGCATAGATGAACGTAACGACTTATACGCAAAATGGCAGCACTGTATAGCACAAGTCACACTTTCAAATAACGCAACAAAAGACGACTGCTAATGCGATAGTGTTATTCGCTATTGATATGCCATCGCTTAAATTAATAAAGAGGTATTCAGTGAAATTACTCGATAATGAATATGATTTACTGGTTATTGGCGGTGGCGTTAATGGCACTGGTATTGCGGCTGACGCCGCCGGTAGAGGCTTAAAAGTATTACTGTGTGAGCAAAATGATTTAGCCTCTGCTACATCATCAAGTAGCAGTAAACTTATTCATGGTGGACTACGCTATTTAGAGCATTACCAATTTAGGCTAGTAAAAGAGGCACTTAAAGAGCGTGAAGTGTTATTAAAAAATGCCCCACATATTATGTGGCCGCTATCTTTTAGGCTGCCACATCAAGCACACTTACGCCCTTACTGGATGATTAGAATTGGGTTGTTTATATACGACCATCTTGCCAAACGCATTACTTTACCCGCCTCAAAATCAATTAAATTTACCCGCGATAGTATATTGAATAATACTATTACCCGCGGTTTTGAATACGCTGATGGCTGGGTTGATGATTCGAGGTTAGTTATTTTAAATGCGTTGGCAGCACAGCAAAAAGGTGCAACCATTTTAAGCCGCACGCGCTGTATTAAAGCAGTTCGCAATAACAATAATTGGAGTGTGACCTTAGAGCAACAAGGTAGCAAAAAGCAATGTTCTATAGTTGCTAAAGGAGTTGTTAATGCAGCGGGCCCTTGGGTTGCATCACTTTTTGATGAGGTAATTACTGGGCCGTCGCCACATAATATTCGCTTAGTTAAAGGCAGCCATATTATTGTGCCGCGTATTCACACTGAGCCGCAGGCCTATATTTTACAAAATAAAGATCAGCGCATTATTTTTGTTACCCCATTTGAAGATGACTATTCACTGATTGGCACTACAGATGAAGAATACAGCGACAATATAGCAGATGTAAAAATTAGCGATAAAGAAGTCGATTACTTAATTGGCATTACTAATAATTACTTTAAAAAACAACTTACTCATAACGACATAGTGCATACCTTTAGTGGTGTACGCCCCTTACTAGATGATAACTCATGCGACGCACAAGCCGTTACTCGCGACTACAAACTGATATTATCGAGCAATAATAACCAGGCACCACTGCTAAGTGTATTTGGTGGGAAAATTACCACTTATCGCAAGCTCGCTGAAAACGCAGTAAACGAACTCGCCAGCTTTTATCCGCATATGGGCCAAACATGGACAAAAAACACTCCATTACCCGGTGGCGACTTTTCATCAAAGGTAGTATTAAAGCAACAACTACAGGTAAAGTACGCATGGTTGCCTGAGTTTATTTTAAATCGCTTTATACGCAGTTACGGTACTGGCACTTATACCCTACTTACAGATGCCCAAAGCGTAGCTGATTTAGGCCAGCATTTTGGCCATGGTTTATACGCCACTGAAGTAAATTATTTAGTTAATAGCGAGTGGGCTAGCAGCGCCGAGGATATATTGTGGCGTCGTAGTAAGTTAGGTTTGCGTTTTAATACTGAGCAAATAACAGCGCTGAGCCAGTATATTCAAAATTATAATGGCTCAATACCGCTGTAAACATTTACCAAACTAGCTAGCCGGGGCTAAATGCTCATTAAGTGACGATTTTTCAGATACTGAAAGCGATTGCTTTGCTTTTGCTGCAAAATCGTAACGTACCAATACCGTTTTACCAACTGCACAGCAGTTACCTTGCTGGTGAGCTTCTTGGCGTAATACAAATGAGCTGGTACCTACATGCTCTACTGAGGTTTTAATGGTTACTTCATGGCCATAAAATAACTCACCAACAAACGACACTTCGACTTTGGCAATAATTAGCTTCCAGTCATGTGGGTTTAAATCTGGGGTAAAAAACCTAAAAATAGGCGCACGCGAAGCTTCAAACCATACAGGGAGTACGGTATTGTTAATATGTCCTAGCGCATCTGTTTCACTAAAGCGCGGCATCACTTTTTCAATAAACATAATAATCCAATAATAATTATATAAAGGTAAACTATGACGGACTTTATTCGCGTATACGATAACGCGCTCAGCAATGACTTTTGTGATAACTTTATCACTACCTTTTCTCAAAGCCCGCATATAAAACAAGGGATGACATCTGGCGGTATCGATTTAAATAAAAAAGATAGCCACGACTTGCACTTAAACAATCATCCGGAATACGTTGAGCAATTAAAACACATTCAACAAACCACTGCACAGTATGTTTTTAAATACATTGAAGAACATATTTTTATTATGATTGGTGCCTTTGGCCTAAAAGTGTATCACCCTAAAAGTGGCGAACCTGTTGACTTAACACACGCAAACTTTGATGAAGTGGGTAAACCACAACTGCCCTTATTAGTGCAGCAAATTTTTAGGCTAGGAAATATTCAGGCGCAAAAATACCAAGTTAATAAAGGCGGTTACCCGTATTGGCACAGCGAAGTTTATCCGCAGTTAAATCATAACGAGGCGCTACATAGAGTATTGCTGTTTATGTTTTATTTGAACGATGTTGAACAAGGTGGGGAAACGGAGTTTTATTATCAAAAGCGTAAAATTGCGCCTAAAAAAGGCACTATGGTAATAGCGCCCGGCTACTTTACTCACACTCACCGTGGCAATAAGCCAGTATCTAACGATAAGTATATTTTAACCTCGTGGGTACTGTTTAACCGCGCAGAGCAAATATACGGTGCGCCAAAGAGCTAGCGCACCTTTTTTATGTATATTAACCTAGTAGCTCATCAAACAAATTAAATAACTGATCAAGCTCTGCGGTGGTGTTGTAGTGCATGCAACCAATGCGCACTACGCCACCTTTATCAAGTACGCCTAATTGCTCACACAAACCTTGCGCGTAAAAGTTGCCATCCCATACACAAATATGTTGCTTACCTAAACATTCAGATACAGCGCGCGGCTCTAAACCTTCAAAAGTTAACGCAAAAGTAGGCGTACGCTCATTTAAACGATCTAAGTCATCTATACCAAACAATTTAATACGCGGGTAATTAACTAAGCGCGTTAAAAAGTATTCACTCAGCGCCATTTCGTGTTGCTTGGTTTTAGCAAAGGCAACACTTAACTTTTCGCGGCGTGAATGGCTGTCGTCAAGCTCGCTAATTGCTGCAATGTAATCAACCGCCGCTATAAAACCAGCCATGGCTTCAAAGCTTTGCGTGCCGGTTTCCCAGCGACCAGGCGCTACGTCTTTAGCTGGCTCAACTTTGTACGGGGTAAATCCTTCAAGGTGCTCTTTTTTGCCATAAACCATACCTAAATGCGGGCCAAAAAACTTGTACGCAGAGCAGGCTAAAAAGTCGCAATCAAGCGCTTGTACATCTACAAGTTCGTGCGGTGCATAATGTACGGCATCAACATAAACAAGTGCGCCTACGTTGTGGGCAAGCTCTACAATACGTTTAATATTGTTAATTGAACCTGTGGTATTTGAAGCATAAGTTACCGCTACCAGCTTAGTATTACTGTTTAGTAAACTCTCGAACTGCGCCATATTGAGTGTGCAGTCGGTTTCGTTAATAAGCGCAGTATTAACTTTAACACCTTTATCTTCTGCGGCTTGCTGCCACGACGAAACGTTAGAAAAGTGATCCGCGTTAGTGACAATAATTTCATCACCCGTTTGCCAGTCGCGTGAAATTGCGCGGCTAAAGCTAAACGTTAAGCTGGTCATATTCGGACCAAATACAATTTGTTGTGAGCTGGGTGCATTGAGTAAATCGGCAGCAGCTTGGCGAGCATTTGCCATTAGCTCAACGGTTTTATCGCTTGAGAAAAATGCTCCACCTAAATTTGAGTTGTAATAACCCAAATAAGCAGTCATAGCGTTAAGTACCGATTGCGGTACTTGCGAGCCACCGGGGCCGTCTAAAAACACGGGAGATTTACCATTAACGCTTTGCATTAATGCCGGAAATTGCTCACGTAATTGCGTTATATTCATGCTCATTCCTTAAGACGTTAATACAAAGCAATCCAGGTAACCTGGCTTACTGGCATCAAGTTTATTCATTGGAGTAGCGTTATGCCACACTTGACGGTCGTTAATTACTGCAAACATACCGTCTTTTATGGCCATTTTAAAACAGGGATCGGCTTGCTTGTTTTCGTATACAAGCAATTCACCGCCCTCTAAGTTTTCATGCGATACACCACATACACACACATGATCAAAACCATCTTGGTGCACGCCTTCTGGCGCTGCAGGCGTATCACTATCAATGGCTAACATACGAAATTGGTGAATTTCGATATCACGTTCTTCATCAATCCCGGTAATTTGACGAAACTCATCCACAATACTTTTCATGCCCGCTGACTCAAGTAGGCTTTGCTCTAAATTTTCGTAACTACGCTCAACATTACCCTGAAAGGTATTAATTGCATCATCTTGTACAAATGCTTTTGTTGCTTGTAGCTTTAGCTCACCATTTTGTAGTTTAACTACAGAGTAACGGCGTTTACGAAAGGCACCATCTGCATAAGGATTAGTCGGCAGGTTATCAAAAGAAGGCTTAACCAAATCAATATTTGTTTGGTTAATAAAACGCAGCTGCAGTAAATTCTGGGGGTTTAAAGCGGTCATAAAAATCCTGCTATAGTAATTATAATATTGCAGGGATTTTAATGCATGCAAAGAGGATTTATTGCTTTATTATTTAACTTCAAAACAATTAACCACCAAAATTAATACAATAAATGCAAAAAAACAACATTAACTATCTAAAATTTATTTTTGCCAATAAAAAACCCGCAAAAGCGGGTTTTTAAATAAGCTGTAAAAATTATACTGCTTGTTGAATGATCACGTTGTCTGCTTTTTTAGTGTAAGCAGGCATGCGATGGAAGTTCAAGTAGCGATATGTATCTGACGCTGTTGCATTGATCTTCGCTGCATATTCTTGATACTCAGCAGCAGTTGGCAATCGACCGATAATTGCCGCAACTGCAGCAAGTTCAGATGATGCTAAAAATACATTTGCACCATTACCTAAACGGTTAGGGAAGTTACGTGTAGAGGTAGACACTACCGTTGCTTTATCAGCAACACGTGCTTGGTTACCCATACATAATGAACAACCTGGAGTTTCTATACGTGCGCCAACACGACCAAAGATGCCATAGTAGCCTTCTTCAATTAGTTGGTCTTTGTCCATCTTAGTAGGTGGAGCAACCCAAAGCTGAGTAGGTAGTTGACCTTTAAAGCCATCTAGTAACTTACCAGCCGCGCGGAAGTGACCAATGTTAGTCATACAAGAACCGATGAATACTTCATCAATTTTCTCGCCAGCAACATCAGAAAGTAAACGCGCGTCATCTGGATCATTTGGAGCACAAAGAACTGGCTCTTTAATCTCAGCTAAGTCGATTTCAACTACGTGAGCGTATTCAGCATCTTTATCTGCTTCCATAAGCTCAGGATTAGCTAACCAATCTTGCATTGCATTAATACGACGTTCAATCGTACGTACATCGCCATAACCTTCAGAGATCATCCACTTAAGCATAACAATGTTTGATTCTAGGTATTCAGAAATAGACTCTTTTGAAAGCTTAACCGTACAACCTGCAGCTGAACGCTCAGCAGATGCATCTGATAATTCAAACGCTTGCTCAACAGTTAGGTGCTCAACGCCTTCAATTTCTAGTACGCGACCAGAGAACTCGTTGATTTTACCTTTTTTCTCAACTGTTAATAAGCCTTGCTTGATACCGTAGTAAGGGATTGCATGTACAAGGTCACGTAATGTGATACCTGGTTGCATTTCGCCTTTAAAACGAACCAAAATTGACTCAGGCATATCAAGAGGCATAACACCTGTTGCTGCTGCGAATGCTACTGCACCCGAACCAGCTGGAAATGAAATACCTAATGGGAAACGTGTATGCGAATCACCACCAGTACCTACGGTATCTGGTAATAACATACGGTTTAACCATGAGTGAATAATACCGTCACCTGGGCGAAGTGAAACGCCGCCACGGTTCATGATGAAATCAGGAAGCGTGTGATGCGTGTTTACATCAATAGGTTTTGGGTATGCCGATGTATGACAGAAAGACTGCATTGTTAAGTCTGCAGAGAAACCTAAACAAGCTAAATCTTTAAGTTCATCACGTGTCATAGGACCTGTTGTATCTTGCGAGCCAACAGTTGTCATTTTAGGCTCACAGTATTGACCTGGGCGAATACCTGCAACGTTACATGCTTTACCAACCATTTTTTGCGCTAGTGTAAAGCCTTTATCTGATACTTCAGTTGCTGTTGGTACTTTAAATATATCAGTAGCACCTAAACCAAGTGATGTACGTGCTTTGTCTGTTAAACCACGACCAATGATTAGTGGAATACGACCACCAGCACGAACTTCATCTAAAATCACTTCAGATTTAAGTTCAAACTTAGAGATTACTTTATCAGTACCATGCTGCTTAACAACACCTTCGTATGGGTAGATGTCAATTTGCTCGCCCATGTTAAGTTCATCAACATTTAGCTCAATTGGTAAAGCGCCAGAATCTTCCATAGTGTTAAAGAAGATTGGTGCAATTTTATTACCTAGACATACACCGCCAACACGCTTATTTGGTACAAACGGGATATCATCGCCCATAAACCAAAGCACTGAGTTAGTTGCAGATTTACGTGAAGAACCCGTACCAACAACATCACCAACGTAAGCTAGTGGTAAGCCTTTAGTTTTTAATTCTTCTAGTTGGGTGATTGGGCCTACTTCGCCTGGTTTGTCAGGAGTGATACCGTCACGTTCAATTTTTAGCATAGCTAAAGCATGTAGTGGAATATCTGGACGAGACCATGCATCTGGTGCAGGTGACAAGTCATCCGTATTTGTTTCGCCAGTTACTTTAAATACAGTAACTGAAATCTTTTCAGCAACAGCTGGTTTATTAGTAAACCATTCTGCATTTGCCCAAGACTCAATAATTTGCTTAGCGAATGTGTTACCCGCTTTTGCTTTTTCTTCTACATCGTAAAATGCATCAAACATTAATAATGTGTTTGAAAGGCCTTTTACTACGATAGGTGCAAGTGTGTCGTCATCAAGTAGGTCTATCATAGGTGCGATATTGTAACCGCCTAGCATAGTACCTAATAATTCTGCCGCTTTTTCTTTAGAAAGTAGTGGAGAATTAGTTTCACCTTTAGCAACTGCCGCTAAAAATCCTGCTTTGATATAAGCTGCATCATCAACACCTGCCGGTACACGATTAGCAAATAAGTCGAGAATAAACTCTTCTTCACCAGCCGGTGGAGTTTTGATTAATTCAATAAGATCAGCCGTTTGCTGAGCATCTAATGGCGCTGGTACGATACCTAACGCGGCACGTTCTTCTACGTGTTTACGATATTCTTGTAGCACAATATTGCCCTCTTGGTGACGTGAAAGTATTCGGTAGCGCTTCATAAGCGCAATGTTACCCAATACTTATAGTATTCTAACGCTTAATTATAAAGCTTTTGTGGGTAGATGAAAATCTATCCAGTTCAGCAACTGATTATACCGACTATAAGTATTATGAATAGTAGATAAAGTAAAATCAATTTCTATGAATGTTTATTAAGTAAGAATCATTAGTATTAATTTTTAATTTAAGTTTTTAGTAGGCATAAAAAAACCCAGCATAAAGCTGGGTTTTTGTAATTCAATCGATTTTATTAACGTAAAACTTTAACGTTTTTAATCGTTTTGATATGCGCTTCTACACGACGGTTTTCTTCGTGTGCTGCTTTAGTGTTCGCTTCATTTTTAAGACGCTCTTCACCTAAACCAACTGTAGTAATACGGTCTTCTGCTACGCCATCAGCTACTAATTTTTTAGCTACTGCGTCAGCACGTTTTTTAGATAACCACTTGTTGTAAGATGCTTTACCTACAGAAGAAGTATGACCTTCTAAAAGAACAGTTGTATCTGGGTACTCTTTTAAGAACTCAGCTACTTTATCGATATCGTTTAAGTACTGTGTAGATACTGCAGATGTATTATTAGGGAAAGTCACTAATAAGCTTACAGTTACTTCTTTATCTTCGTATAAAGTACAACCTGTGCCATCAACTGCATCTGTCATTGGTGTGTTAGGACACTGATCATCTGCATCTGGAATGTTATCGTTGTCGCTATCTACTGGTGCAACTTCAACAATTACTGGCTCTGGAGCTGGTTGAACTGGCTCTTCTGCTACTGAGCTTTGACCAAATAAGTAGTTAATACCTAGTTTAGCGTTCACATCGGTATAACCACGGTCAAGACCTTGATAAACAGATGTTTCTGCGTTAACAAATAAGCCGTCTGTAATGAAGTGCTGGTAACCAACACCTGCGTTTAAGAAAGTATTATCTGTTGCTACTTTTACTTCTTTAATACCAAATAAACCATAGAAAGGACCGCCACCAAAGTGGTAAAGTGCATCAACACCAAAACGCTCGCCGTCTACGTCGTTACGATTACCATTAGGAATCGGATTTTTAAGAAATGCATTAAAGTCCATATCTGCATACTCAAGACGTGCACTCCAGTAATCACTGAAACGGTAGCCAACTTCAGCACCCCAACTTGCAGATTCATTAACTTCCAAGTTTTGGTGCATGTTTAAGTTTTTCCAAGATGCATCGTAATAGTCACCGAACACACCAATGTAAAAACCTTCAGTTTTTTCTGCTGCAAATGCTGATGCGCTAGTTGCAGCTAACGCGATTGCGATTGTAAGTGATTTTAATTTCATTGTTTTCTTCCCATTTTAACAATTAAAAAAATATAGCTAATTCGTTCTAGCTCAACCAGTTTTATTAATATTACCTGATCCTTTATTAATCAATACTTAACAAAAGATAAATTAATTCGTTTTCAACACTCTATATACAAGTATCAGTAAGTTTAGGACATATTAATTACTTTACCCAACCCCTAGATAATAAATACTATCGCTGGTATCTAAATTTATTAAATAACCATACCGACTTCACTAGCTGAGTTTATATTGAGCTCCAAGCTCCTAGCTTTAAATTCATATCAATAATATCAGCTCAGTTTATTGTGCTCAATAATAAAGCAGCGCTACGGCCGCTAAATGACCTTTAATAATCAGCAACTTAAATTTCAATCTAATAATTAAGTACCACAAAAAGTATAATACTCTTTATCACTGCTAGGTGCATCCTGAAATTTTGCCAATTTGTCAGTATTTTCATAAGGTGTGTGCATAACCTGCATAAACTCATGCAGTAATTCACTTGAGCCAGTCTTATTATACTCACTAAGTATTTTTTCGATCACATGGTTACGAGGAATAACTCGCGGATTAGCTGCGCGCATTACGGTATAGCTGCGATCATCGGTACGTTTTTGCCACTTACCGGCCCACTGAACTAATACCTCTGGGATGCTCACTCCACCTGTTAAAGACTCGGTTAGTGCATCAAACGTGTTGGTATAGTCGAGTTGGTGCTCTTTTAATAACTGTAATAGCTCTGCAATTAACTCTTTATCGGCTGTATCTGTGCCAGCTAAGCCCAGTTTTGTTGCCCACATTGCACTAAATTCAACATTAAATTGCTCAGCAAAACCATCTATTATTGGGGTCATTAACGCCACAGCTTGTTCGTCGTCATCATTTACAAGCGGTATTAAACTCTCAGCTAAGCGGGCGCAGTTCCAGTTAGCAATATTAGGTTGATTACCAAATGCATAACGCCCTTGCTTATCAATAGAGCTAAACACGGTATCAAAATCGAAGCTGTTCATCATGGCACATGGGCCATAGTCGATAGTTTCGCCGCTAACCAGCGTATTATCGGTATTCATTACCCCATGTATAAAGCCTACTCGCATCCAACTAACCACCAGCTCAACTTGGTTTTTAATCACTGCAGCTAAAAATGCTAAATAGCGCTCAGGTCCTGTTGCTTGAATTTTTGGGTAATGACGCTCAATAGCTAAGTCGGCAAGGTTTTTAAGCCCTGCAACGTCGCCTTGCGTTGCTAAATACTGAAACGAGCCAACACGAATATGGCTACTGGCTAAGCGCGTTACAATAGCGCCAGGTTGAGGTGGGTTTCTGTACACGGTTTCGCCACTACCAACCACAGCTAAGCAGCGCGTAGTTTTAATACCTAACGCTTGCATTGCTTCGCTCATTATATATTCACGAATTGCTGGGCCAAGTGCACAGCGGCCATCGCCACCACGAGAGTAAGGAGTGGCACCAGAGCCTTTTAATTGAATGTCCCACAACTGGTTTTGCGCATCCTCTACTGCACCTAGAAAATGAGCACGCCCGTCGCCTAAACGTGGTGAAAAATGTCCAAATTGATGCCCTGAGTATCCCAGTGCAACCGCTGCAATTGCTTGCTGTTCGTTGCCGCTAAAAGTACTGGCCCGTAATTCAGGAACTACATTAATATTAAACGCTTTAGCTAAGCTGTCGTTCCATAGTAATAGCTGTGGGGCGGCCACCTTAGATGGGCGATCTTCAATTGCAAAATTGTCGGCTACTTGTCTGTACCTTGGCATTAAATTCATAACTACCCTCTACTGTTGTTGGCTTATACCTACACGATTATCGCCTACACTGTAGGCTATAATTAAGCTTAGCTCTTGCATGCTCAAACCGCTTTGTTGCTGTAATTCATTAAAGAACGCTTGCGCTGCAGTTAACGACTTTTTAGTTTGTAAGCCACCATCAATAATTTTGTGCGCGCGCAAATAACTCTCAACATCCCGCGATAATAAAAAGGTGTCTTTACCCAATGCACGCAAAGTATAAGGGCCGGTATTTCCACCCAAGCGTGCACCGTGTTTTTTTAAGTACGCCCACAAACCAATAATATCTTCACTTGGCCAGTCTGCAATAAACTGACTAAAGCTACCATGTTGCTGGGTAACCTCATGGATCATGAACGCATTTTCGGGGATCGTTTTTACTTTTTTATAATTGCGAACAATACGCTCGTCGCTGGCTTTTTGCTCCAACATATCGGGTGGCATCATTAATAATTTTTCAACGCTAAACTGCCAAAAAACCTCTCTAAAGCCTGCCCACTTGCTGTTAATAACCGACCAGTAAAAGCCACTTTGAAAAACCTTGCGCGTAAACTCTTCCAGCCAATCATCATCACTTAAAGCTACTAATTGTCGCTTAGATGCAGGTTTAGCGAGTAGTTGCTGTAGCATTTGTGTTGAGCCTTTTCGCTCTACTGCTCGCTGATAAATATCATTAAATTTTTCCATCTGCTTGAAACCTTATTTTGCAGTTACAAATTTCGCGCCGCGATTACCCCCTAGTTTAAGGGAAATCGTCCTTATACGTAACCGTTACCAAAATCGATGACACTATCTGCACTTAGCTGCTTGACACCCAGATGGCTAAAATGATTTAATCATCGCACTTACCCTATTTAATTATATTTGTATTGCTAGCAGTACAAATATAAAGGGCTGGAAGAGGTGCGTTATTCAGGTAGCGTATGTTAGGAGCACAAACTCCATTGAGCATACGTAAGGGGAATCAACGCCGAGAAACAACAATATTTGTGTCATTGTTGTTTCGGGCGACTAGGTTGAATCCTAGCGACTGTCACCAATAGCTATTTAAACGTAGCTTATTAGTTTGGTGGAGAGCTTCTGGTCTTAGTATAATAAGGCCGTGCGCCCTATTATTTAAGCCCATTCGCTCTTCGAATTATAACATACCCTACACGTGGGTATTTGTTCGAACGATGTTAATGCGGCTCTTTCCTATATAGCTTCTTAACTCACCGAACATTCTATAAGTTCGCGAGAGATGATCAAAAACTTTAATTTAGATGACTACTCAGTCTGGACGGCGCTCGTTACTCCGTTTAATCAAAACGGTACAATCGACTATGGCACCTTAACCACTTTGGTTGCTGAGCAAGCCGCTGCCAATAATGCTATTTTATTACTAGGCAGCACAGGTGAAGGCTTAGCCTTAACACTTAAAGAGCAACAAGCCATTGTTGAGCACGTGTGCCAATTATCGCCTAATGTACCCTTAATGGTGGCTGTAGGTGGTATGAACCTCAAACAGCAATTAGCCTGGGTTGAATACTGTAACCACTTGCCTATTCATAGCTTTTTACTTGGCTCGCCGCTTTATGCAAAGCCCGGTGTAATTGGGCAAACCCATTGGTTTGAAAGCCTTTTAAATATAAGTAAACACCCTTGTATGCTTTATAACGTACCAGGGCGAAGCGCTGTCGATATTCCAGTGGCAACCATTCAAAACCTACAACAACATAAAAACCTATGGGCACTTAAAGAAGCCAGTGGCAACATTGCGCAATTTGAAGCTTACCGTCAAGCGGCTCCTAACTTAGCTATTTTTAGCGGCGACGATGCGCTTATGCCCTACTTTGCCCAAGCCGGCGCTAAAGGGCTGGTATCGGTAGCAGCTAATGCTTGGCCGCTACAAACTCACGAATTTGTACAGCGTAGCCTAAGTGGCCAATACCCCAATTTATTTACTCAGTGGTCAAGCGCAATCAGTAGCTTGTTCACTGTAGCAAACCCCATTCCCGTTAAAGTACTCATGCATTTACAAGGGCGATTAACGAGTTCGTATTTACGCCCACCGTTAACTCACCTCGAATTAACGCAAACAACGTGCATTGAACAAGCAAACAACACCATTTTATCTTGGCATTAAACATAGGTTTTTATAATGAGCTGGTTAGAACTATTAAATAATTTAGAGTCGGGCGCAGTACGCGCAGCATCACAAAACGAAAGCGGCCAATGGCAGGCTAACGTTGCAGTAAAACAAGGTATTTTAGAAGCCTTTAAAAATGGTACAAACACCGAATTTGTCGGTGGCTTTGTTGATAAACATAACTTAGCGCCACAACAGTTTAGTGCCACCGATGGCGTACGTATGGTCCCGGGTGGCTCAAGCGTTCGCCGTGGTGCTTATGTAGCTAAAGGCACTATTATTATGCCACCAGCGTATGTAAATATTGGCGCATACATTGACGAAGGCACTATGGTAGATAGTCACGCTTTAGTTGGCTCGTGCGCGCAAGTAGGTAAAAATGTCCACCTTAGCGCAGCCGTGCAACTTGGCGGTGTGTTAGAGCCAATTGGTGCCAGCCCAGTGGTAGTTGAAGATGATGCATTTATTGGCGCAGGCTGCGTAATTGTTGAAGGCGTAGTAATTAAAAAAGGCGCAGTACTTGCCCCTGGTGTGCGTTTATCGGCCACAATTCCGGTTTACGACTGTGTAAACGAGCGCCAACTAGACAAAGGCGAGCCAATTCCTGAGTACGCTATTGTAATACCAGGCTCTCGCCCTGCTTCAAACGAATGGGCGCGTGCACAAGGTTTAAGCATGTCGTGCGCGTTAATTGTTAAGTACCGCGATGAGCAAAGTGATGCATCATTACTACTTGAAGAGGTTTTACGTTAATGAGCTTTTTGAGCACGGGCGTTAAAACGGCAATTAATGAATTATCAAGCCAACTCGATAGCCCATTTTTTGTTTACGACCTAGATACGCTAAATAGTCACTTGGCACAATTGGTCGCACAAACCGAGGTAAAACTTTGGTATGCGGTTAAAGCGAATCCGCTGTCTAAAATTATTCAATGCTTAGATAACGCCGGGTTTAATTTTGACGTAGCCAGTAAAGGCGAGCTTGAGCAAGTACTTGCTCAAGGCGTTAGTAGCGATCGCGTGCTCAACACCGGGCCAGCTAAAAGCCCAAAACAAATTAAACACTTTATTGAGCGCGGCGTACGTACTTTTGTTGCCGAAAGTATTAATCAAGTTCGCTGGCTCAATGAACAAGCCAAGCTACAAAACTGTCAACTACAGGTATTACTGCGCGTACAGTTACGTTGGCCCGAGGGCGAAAAAAATCCACTAGGTGGCGATAGCCTCACGCCATTCGGACTCGGTTGTACAGAGTGGCAGGCACTTAATATTACCGACTATGAAGCACTTAGCTTTGATGGCCTGCATATTTTTCAATGGGGAAATATGCTCAGCACGCAAAAACTCAGTGAGTTGTGGTCACAAATGATTGCACCACTTAGCCAACTTGCCCGCGATTTAAATATAAACCTTAAAATTTTAGATTTAGGTGGCGGCTTAGGTATTCCGTATACGCAAAACGACATAACGCTTAATTGGGGTGACTTAATAACTGCCCTCGCTAAAATTAAAAAACAGGCGGGCGTTGAAGAGTTATGGATGGAGCTTGGCCGCTATGCCGTGGGTGAATGCGGACATTACGCAGCCCCAGTAGTAGAGCGCAAACAAAACTATGGCCAACAACAAGTTATTTTAAGTGGCGGTATAAACCACTTATTGCGCCCAGCCGTCACCAGTCAAGACTTTCCAGCAGCATTACTACGAGATTCAAACACACCAACCCAAGCTATGAGCTTATACGGGCCACTTTGTACCGCACTCGATTGCTTGGGCGAGCACGCATTACCAAGTGATCTAAATGAGCACGACTGGTTGGTGTTTAGTCAATGTGGTGCCTATGGTTTTAGTGAAAGTATGCCGTACTTTTTATGCCACGAACTTGCTGGCGAATATGTTTTAGAACGAAACAAACTTAGCTGTTTGCGTGCAGCCGAAGATGCCAGTTATTACTTGAGATAATGTACCTAAGATAATGTACCTGAGATAAAATTAAAATGTTGAGATACTCATGATCGCCTCACCAATTAGTCAAGAAAACATCGTCGTTGGTGAAGTTGCCAATGGCTTACCACTCACTATTCCTGTGTATCGTTTAAAAGGCGATGGCACGGGGCCAAGTGTGTATATTCAGGCCAACATGCACGGAGCTGAAGTACAAGGTAACGCGGTAATTTTTCAACTACTTGAACAATTAAAGCACCTTAATCTTAAAGGTGATATTACTTTAGTGCCCTATGCCAACCCTATTGGTTGCAATCAAAAGTCGGGGGAATTTACCCTAGGTCGGTTCGACCCTATCACCGGCACTAATTGGAATAGGATGTATCATTATAATACTGATTTAGTCACTCAGTTTGCACAAAACCATATGCAATACGACGATGCCATATTAAAAAGCGCGTTCAAACAGGCACTTATTGACGAAGTTGACAGTAAACTTAATGGCCCTGCTTATTTACTCAATACTGGTAAACGCATTGCGCTTAACTTACAAAAGCTCGCTCACCAAGCTGATATAGTACTGGATTTACACACAGGTCCTATTTCAAGCAAGCACTTGTACTGCCCAACCTATGCGACTAATAGCGCTCGCTACTTTAATATTGAGCACGTACTGCTTATTCCAAGTGACTTTGATGGTGCGATGGATGAGGCAAACTTTTGTCCGTGGTGGCATTTAAGCGAAGCACTGAGCAAGCAAGGCCGCGAGCTCAGCATACCTGTAGAAGCTTTTACTGTAGAGCTAGGCAGCCAAGAAAAAATAGACTTGAGCGAAGCACTAAACGATGCAAACAGTATTTTAAGTTACTTAAATTATAAAGCCGTATTTGTAAATGCGCCCCACACTCCAGCTAACATTACTCGCTACGCGTGTCATTTAAACGATTACTTTGCTTACTACGCGCCCATGGGCGGAATGGTTGAGTATATTGCCCCCCTAGGCGGGCATATAAAAGCCGGTGAGCCAATTGCTAAAATACTGCGCATGGAGCGTTATTTAAGTGAGCAACCACTACAAACACTTTCCCTTGAATCTGACGCTATTGCCATACTGCATTTTGCCTCGGCGAGCGTTAATCAAGGCACTGAACTGTATAAGTTTTTTACTAACGTATTTGAGCTTTAAGCTCTCCCTTCTCATTGCGTGAGAGTAAGTTAACTATAGTTAATTTGCATTATAAAAGCGGCTTAGGCCGCTTTTATTTTGATCTAATTATACTAAATATACGTAAATTCAGTAAAAGTTCACCGTTACATATGTAAAAAGGCGTTATAATTAAATTAACGCATTAAACCATCAATACTCACAAAGGAATTACAATGAGCTGGCGATACTTGATCATACTTTCAACATTAGTTAGTACTACTGTTTTTGCTGAAGAAAAACCTAAAAGCAATGAGCAAAATAGTAATATTGAGCTGGTAAAACAATGTATTTTAAATGAAGTGATTGGTGGAGACGGCAAGCAAACACTCGATCAGCTTCGTAAAAAGTGCTCCGCTCTTGAAGAAGATAAGCAACTTACCGCCATCGATAAGCGCAAAGCACGAGAAGCAGTAAGCCAAAAAAACCGTAATGTTATTACGCCACATAAACGTAACTACATTTTACCTATTTCGTATGTATCGCATCCGAACAATAGCTCGTTTGAAACATTCGACGAGCTAACAGGCGAAAAAAATGACGAGCCACTCGATAACTTAGAAGCCAAATATCAGCTTTCAATTAAAGTGCCTCTATTCAATGACTTTTCTGATGAAGACCAAGCTATATTTTTTGCCTTTACACTACAGTCATATTGGCAGCTTTATAACAAAGAAAGCTCATCACCATTTCGTGAGACCAACTACGAGCCAGAGATTTTTTGGGTTAACTATTTAGATCCAGAACACGTTCCTTGGGGCGACGAAATGGCTGTTGTTTTGGGTATTTCGCATCAATCTAACGGTAATAGTCAGCCAAATTCACGTTCATGGAACCGTATTTACGCTAACTTTATTTGGGAAAAAAATGGCTTTGTGTTTAACTTTAAGCCTTGGTATCGTATTTCAGAAAGCGAGAAAGAAACACCTTTAGATCCAAGAGGCGACGACAACCCTGACATTTACAAATACATGGGTTACTTTGAGTTTAGCGGTGCGTATCGCCTTAATGAACATGAATTTAGCTTTATGACCCGTAACAACTTAAATTCAGACAATCGCGGTGCATTACAGCTCGATTGGTCATTTCCGCTTTGGGGCCGAGTGCGTGGTTATGCACAGTACTTTAATGGCTATGGCGAAAGCTTAATTGATTATAACGCTGATATAGAAAGAATTGGCGTAGGTATACTACTTACCGATTTACTTTAATTAATTAGCGATTAAATTAAACAAATTAAAAAGCCAAGCATCGCTTGGCTTTTTTGCGTTTTAAAGAGTTAAACAGTTATTTTTTTACTACAAACTGCCCTTCAAATTCAGCCACTACCTTATCACCATCATAAATAATAACAGGTACTAAATAGCTGGCTTTACCTTCAGTTTCTAACTCGCTGAGCTTACCCTTACAGCTTTGTATATCAACACAGCCGCGTGGATCACTGCTAAGCGGTTTTAAATATTTAATATTGGCATCGGCTAATACAATATTTCCTTCAAGCCCTGCTTCTTTTAGTGCTAAGTAGGTTGCGCCCCAACCCGTAAGGGTTGCTAAGCTATAAATAGAACCAGCAAACATAGTGTTATGCAGGTTTAAATTAGCATCTAAATCTGCGCTAGTAGTAAACTGCCAGTCGGTATAGCTCTCTACTTTAATGCCCATTGCATCACTAATTGGAATTGACTCCCGCCAGGTGTTTTGCAGCACTTGAGTCCAGTTAGGGTGGCGAAACCAGCCTGGCTCTGATGGCTTTTGTTTTACCATTTTATAGTGTTGTACATCGTCGTACGCTAAATGCGCTTTTTCTTGTGTTTCATAACCATGGCGCTTATAAAATTCGAGTGCGCGCTCGCGTGCAAATAACACCAACTCTGCAGCGTCTTGTGACCATGCTATTTTTTCTAGGTCATGTAATAAACGACTACCAATATGCTGATTACGACTTTCTTCAGCTACAGCCATATAGCGAACTTGAGCTTGTTGCTGGTTATTAAAGTGCAGCCGCGCCACCCCTAATACTTTACCCGCTTTATTTTTAATAAAGCGATGCTCGGCATCTTGTTCTAAATCATCCTGTTCAGAACCACGTGGCTCACCCCAAGGGGCACGTAAAATTTCCCAACGTAATTGATAATAGGCTTGCCAATCTTCACTACTTTGCGGTGTACTTACCTGAAACATACATACTCCTGCTGTTAAGCCGTAAATAAAATACAACGTCACTTAATTATGGCAAATACCATACTCCATCTAAAAAAAACTGCCAATACGACTTTGGTGATGGCAAATACAAAGTGTAAAAAATTAATGACAAAAGCCATTGCGCTTTGCTTCGGCTAGTTTATGCTGGGCAACATGAGCGAATACATAAACCCTGTAAATGGCCTGATTAATAGCTATTTTATTGAAAATAGCCACAGTATTGGCCAGTTACTTTATTGGCATAAATATGGGGGCGATCACATTCAAGTACGCCAACATCAGCAACTGCGTTGGCTGCTAATAAATGACACTCTGCAATCTGTGGTAACGCAGCAGCAACCAAGCAATTTATTACTGCCACACTTACAGTGCTTAGCACAGCATTGGCACACATTAAGTACCCCTAAAAAAGTACTCGAACTGGGGCTTGGCGGCGGCGCAATTCGTAATTATTTGCTGCACCAATATCCACACGCAAAAATCACCTCAGCTGAAATAAATGCAGATATAATTAGTTGTTATAAAAAGTTTTTTACTACGCAGCAAGTGCCTAGTAATAATACACAGCGGTTACTTTGTGAGGATGCTCAACAAGTACTGGGTCGCGCCCGCAACATAGATTGGATTATTTTAGATTTATTTAGCCAAATAGACGCACCACGATTTTTATTCGCACCCGCTTTTTATCAAAAAATACACGCAGCCCTTAACAACAACGGCACGCTATTTATTAATTTTTTATCGCAACATGAGTCGCAATTAAAACAGTTACAGCAAGTATTACTTAATGTATTTGGTTATAAAGTTAGCCCGCAAAAGGTAGCAGGCTATATAAATCATATTGTGGTGATCACTAAACAGCTAAATTAAAGGTTACTGGCCCATCGTTACACAAGCTCACTTGCATATCGGCACCAAACTCACCGGTAGCAACCGTTAAATTGAGCGCCTTGGCTTGCGCTACAAAGTATTCGTATAACTCATTAGCTTGGCTTGGAGTTGCCGCCGATGAAAAGCTAGGTCGCATGCCCTTTTTAGTATTTGCCGCCAAAGTAAACTGCGATACTACCAACAGCTCACCAGCAATATCTTTTAGACTTAAGTTCATTTTGTCGTTTTCGTCAGTAAAAATGCGGTAATTACTAATCTTATGCAGCAACTTATCGGCCGCTTGCTCGTCATCTTGTTTTTCAACACCCAACAACACTAAAATTCCTTGGCCAATTTCGCCAACTACTTGGTTATTAATTTCTACTTTGGCATGTTTTACACGTTGTATTAAACCTTGCATTTTATAGCGTATCCTTTGTATTTTCTTGCTCGTCTAGCTCTATTTCGGGCGTGTCTTCAATATTTTCAGGGCTAATACACGCCGTAAGCTCAGCGCCTAGCAACACCACTATCCACGACAAATATATCCACACAAACAAAATAGGAATGGTAGCAACTGCACCATAAATAACTTCATAAGATGGAAAGTGGCTAATATAAAGCGCAAAACCTTTTTTAGTTAACTCAAACAACATGGCAGCAAATAGTGCACCTGGTATCGCCGCTTTAAACGAAACCCGAGTGTTGGGCACCAAGGTGTAGAGCATAATAAAACCCACCATAGAAATGCCGTACGGCAATAACTTTAATAAAAAGCCACTAAACCCCGGAATCCCCTGATCAGCAAACGACACCAACGATACAATATACGAAGTAACTGCAATACTGCCGCCTAAAAATACGGGCCCTAAACTAAGTACCATCCAATAAACGGCAAACGAAATCATCATTGGACGCTTTTTCTTAATTCGCCAAATACGGTTAAGCGTGGCATCAACATTACGAATAAGTAACAAGGCAATAGCAGCTAAAAAGCCAATGCCCACTGCGGTCATTTGATTTGCATTGCCCGCAAACGAGCTAATATGCTCTTTAATAACATCTGACGAAGTAGGCACAAAGTTAGTAAATAAAAAGCTTTCAATTGCTAATCGAGTTGATTCAAACCCCGGAAAAGCCGAAAATATCGCCACACCTACGGCAATTAATGGCACCAAAGACAGCAAAGTTACATAAGCTAAATAGCCCGCGTTAACGGTTATTTGGTCATCAATACAGCGGTTAATATATTGCATCCACCAGCCGGGTTGCTGCCGTAAAAAAGATCCAACTTGCTGTTTATAATAAGAGAGCTTATCGTTCATAACATTGACTTGTGCTAATATAATTTTGACCATAATAACAATCAGCACCATAATTTACAGCATTAACACACGTAAATAGGAAACCAAATGAAAAAACAAACATTACTGAGTGTTACCGTACTTGCACTTGTACTAACATTATCGGGTTGCCAGTCGGCTTATTACTCGGCCATGGAAAAGGTAGGCGTACACAAGCGCGATATTCTTATTGACCGCGTAGAAGAAACCAAAGACTCGCAACAAGAGTCTCAAGAAGAGTTTAAATCAGCGCTTGAGCGCTTAACTACACTTATTGATTTTAATGGTGGCGAACTGCAAGACACTTACAATCAGTTAAACGATGACTATGAGTCGAGCTTAAATGCCGCTAACGAAGTGTCAACTAACATCAATAAAGTAGAAGACGTAGCAGAAGCCTTATTTGATGAGTGGAGCGATGAGCTAGAGCAATATAAAAGCGCATCACTTAAACGTGAAAGCAGTAAAAAGCTAGCCGCGACTAAGCGTCAATTTGATCAGCTATTACGCTCAATGCGCAGCGCAGAGAGCAAAATGGAGCCGGTATTAACATCGCTTCATGATAACGTTTTATACTTAAAGCATAACTTAAACGCACAAGCGGTATCGGCTATTAAAGGCGAGTTCACTAACCTTAAACGCGATATACAATTGCTTATGAACGACATGAACAAATCGATTGCCGACTCAAATAAATTTATTGAACAAATGAATAGTGCCGGTTAATTAGCTGATATTATATTTAAATTTGCCTGCATTATTGCAGGCTTTTTTATGGCTGCATGGCTGCTTTAGCACTATTTAAAACGGATTTAATTATGAAACACATTACCCTTATAATCTTTATAAGCTGTTTTTTATCAGCGTGTAGTACACCTAACCAGGTGCAAAAAATAGCTGATAAAAACTCAGTTATTGCTGTTAACAACCAAACAGGTCGTTACCATAATTTATATCAAGGCAAAAAGGTTTACCCAACCACCTGCGAGCAAAACTGCTACCCGCCACATCCGAACTTGATTTGCGAAACACCCAGCAGCAACTGCCAGTATCAAGGTAAGCAAATTAAGCCGCCGCTCAATACCGGTTATACGGTTCGTTGGTTAGGGCATGCCAGCTTTGTGGTCAGCACACGTAATGGGCAAAATGTATTATTTGATCCGGTTAGTGAGCAGTTTGATTCACCGGTTGATTTAGGCTTTAAGCTTGCAGGTGGGTTTTATCGCAAACCCGGAGCATGGCCAAATAAGCAAACACTTGAAAACATTAACGCCGTTATGTATTCGCATATTCATTATGATCACTTTAATAAAGCAGATATTAAAAAACTGGGTAATCAACCACGTTATTTAGCCCCGCTAGGCATGGCAGATAACTTCCCAACGGGTGGCTTTAATATTACTGAAATGGCGTGGTATGCAAAAACCAGCATTGAGGACTTAACCATACACGCAGTGCCTGCACATCACTTTAGTAATCGGGTGCTTATTCCCTATATTTACGAAGATGATAATAAAGATTCTTGGAATGGCTGGCTGCTTGAACAAAATGGCAGCACCTTATTTTTTGCCGGCGATACTGGCTATTCAAAACACTTTAAAGACATACAACAAAAATACGGTGATATAGACCTATGCCTAATGCCAATTGCCTCTTATTACCATAAAACCAACGCTAAAGGGTATCGATACGTTCATACTACGCCAGAGGATGCCCTTAATGCGGCCACAGAGCTTAATTGCAAAGTAATGATACCATGGGGATATGGCAACTCAAGTTGGCAAATGGGCGATCACAGCAGCCACTCAGCGCTATCGCGCTTACTGCATATGTATAAACAAATGAATGCACCAGTACCGCTGTATATTTTAAATGAAGGCGAAACAATTAAACTTTAACTAATGCACGTAGGTTGGGTTGAGCGCAGCGAAACCCAACGAAAAATACCCTACCAACAAACACTAGTACTTAGCCTTATCGGCTGTTTTAAGCTCACTCTGCGTACAAAAGATCTTTAAGTGAATTATTCACAAAGAGGTTAAGAGGCGCTGCGCTTTTAGAGGAAAAAACTCAATGTAGTGCACAAGTGCACAGCACACCAATTATCGCGGTGGTGGTAATTTCTTTAATCTACCCTCTTTAACCTTTTATTTAGCTAACCCACAAACACAAAAAAGCCGCTGTATTTTGCAATACAGCGGCTTTTAAAATCATTATTCTAAATTAATAGATTATGACTTAGGCGCACGACCCGCACGTTTACGTTCGTTTTCTGTAAGATGACGCTTACGAATACGAATGTTTAGTGGCGTTACTTCAACTAACTCATCTTCATCAATAAACTCAAGCGCTTGCTCAAGTGAATAGTTTAAAGGTGGAGAAAGCGTTTGTGCTTCATCTGTACCAGATGCACGTACGTTAGTTAACTGCTTACCTTTAAGGGCGTTAACTGTAAGGTCGTTATCACGGTTATGAATACCGATAACCATACCTTCGTAAACTTCAACACCGTGGCCGATGAATAAACGGCCGCGCTCTTGTAAGTTAAACAATGCGTTAGTCAGTGCTTTACCTGTAGCATTTGCAATGATTACGCCGTTTTTACGAACACCGATTGAACCGCCTTTATGAGGACCGTAATGATCGAACGTATGGTACATAAGACCAGAACCCGAAGTAAGTGTCATGAAATCAGTTTGGAAACCAATTAAGCCACGGCTTGGGATAATAAAGTCTAAACGCATACGGCCTTTGCCATCTGGAGACATGTTAGTAAGCTCACCTTTACGTAGGCCAACTTGCTCCATTACAGAACCCTGATGCTCTTCTTGACAGTCAATTGTTACTGTTTCAAACGGTTCTTCTAATACACCGTCAACAGTACGCAAAATTACCTCTGGACGAGATACAGCAAGCTCGTAACCTTCACGACGCATATTTTCGATTAAGATACCTAGGTGTAATTCACCACGGCCAGAAACACGGAAGCTATCTGGGCTAGCAGTATCTTCAACGCGAAGTGCTACGTTGTGTACTAGCTCTTTCTCTAAACGCTCACGAATATTACGTGACGTTACAAACTTACCTTCTTTACCACAAAACGGTGAGTTATTTACAGAGAATGTCATTGTTACTGTTGGCTCATCAACACTTAGTGGTGGTAATGCTTCAACGTTAGTAGGACAACAAACAGTATCTGAAATCTTAAGCTCGCCAATACCGGTTACAGTAACAATGTTACCTGCATAACCACGGTCTGTTTCAATACGCTCAAGGCCTAAGTAGCTTTGTACTGTACCAATTTTACCGTTACGTTTAGTACCATCAGCACTAATAATAGTTACTTGTTGGTTTGGAGCAACAGAACCACGCTTGATACGACCAACACCAATTACACCCACGTATGAGTTGTAATCAAGTTGAGAAATCTGCATTTGGAAGTCACCTTCAGGATCTGCATCTGGTGGTGATACTTCGTCAACGATCATTTGGAACATGGCATCCATGTTATCAGATGGCTCGTCTAAATCTAATGTTGCCCAGCCGTTGATTGCTGATGCATAGATTACTTTAAAATCTAACTGCTCGTCAGTGGCGCCTAAGTTATCGAATAAATCAAAGATTTGATCCATAACCCAATCAGGACGTGCACTTGGCTTGTCGATTTTGTTAATTACTACGATTGGCTTTAAACCTTGCGCAAATGCCTTTTGCGTAACAAAACGCGTTTGTGGCATTGGGCCTTCTTGAGCGTCAACAATTAGTAATACTGAGTCAGCCATTGAAAGTACGCGTTCCACTTCACCACCGAAATCGGCGTGTCCTGGAGTATCTACGATATTAATGTGGTAGCCGTTCCATGAAATAGCGGTGTTTTTCGCTAAAATGGTAATACCACGTTCTCTTTCTATATCGTTTGAATCCATCACGCGCTCTTCATTACCGCCGCGTGTTTCTAATGTGCCTGAAAACTCAAGCAGTTTGTCAACCAGTGTAGTTTTACCGTGGTCAACGTGGGCGATAATTGCTATATTTCTTATCTTTTCGATACTCATTAATATTCACTCAGAGAAATTGAATCTCATTGATCCTGCAGGGGCTTACGCACTCACCTGCGTTTTCACGAGATGTCCCAGCATAGGATTTAAAAGGGCGCATATTATCCCTTATAAATGGAATGGATGAAAGTTTATCCAAAATAAATTTGCAAACTTTCTGGTTTTTTTATTTAACCTACTGTTTTAAATTAACTAATTATAAAAATAAAATTTTTAATATTTTTATAAAAACCTCCACTTTAATGACTTTATTGCTATTTTGGTCAGTCTTTTGTATTTACTTTATGTTAGTCTATCACGATTAAATAGCGAGCAACTTTTTACTCTGTAACTGTTGCACTATATTGAAGCATTTACGCACCATAATGGTGCGCATTAGAAACAGCCGTTATTACTTTTGTATTTTTTATGTTTATAAACATTAAGTTACAATAGTGGCACAAAATCAGCTTATAAAACACAAAGCATTTAAGCAGCAATAACAAAACCTTATAGTTGGAGGACACATGTCGCAATCGGTTTTAGATTTTATTAAAGAAAATGACGTTAAGTTCATTGATTTACGCTTTACTGATACCAAAGGTAAAGAGCAGCATATTTCAATTCCTCATCACCAAATTGATGAAGACTTTTTTGAAGATGGTAAAATGTTCGATGGTTCTTCAATTGCTGGCTGGAAAGGCATAAACGAATCAGACATGGTGCTAATGCCTGTTGCTGAATCAGCTAAGCTTGACCCATTCACTGAAGAAGCCACATTAATTATACGTTGTGACGTAGTAGAGCCTTCTACATTACAAGGTTACGAGCGCGATCCTCGCTCTGTAGCAAAGCGTGCTGAAGAGTATATGCGCTCTACAGGTATTGCTGATACGGTTTTATTTGGCCCAGAGCCAGAGTTCTTCGTATTTGATGACGTAAAATATAAAACAGACATGTCTGGCTCTATGTACAAAATCGATTCTAAGCAAGCTGCTTGGAACTCAGATAAAGAATACGCAGACGGCAATACAGGTCATCGCCCTGGCGTTAAAGGCGGTTACTTCCCAGTTGCTCCTGTTGATGACTTTCAAGATTGGCGCTCTGCTACTTGTCTAGTATTAGAAGAAATGGGACAAGTTGTTGAAGCACATCATCACGAAGTAGCAACTGCAGGACAAAACGAAATTGCTACGCGCTTTAATACTATGGTGATTAAAGCCGATGAAATTCAAGAAATGAAATATGTTATTCATAACATGGCTCATTTATACGGCAAAACAGCCACTTTTATGCCTAAACCTATTGTTGGCGATAACGGTTCTGGTATGCATTGTCATCAGTCGTTAGCTAAAGACGGTGTTAACTTATTTGCAGGTGATAAGTACGGCGGTCTTTCTGAAGATGCGCTTTATTACATTGGCGGTATTATTAAACATGCTAAAGCAATTAATGCGTTTGCTAATGCCTCTACTAACTCGTACAAACGTTTAGTACCAGGTTACGAAGCACCAGTAATGCTTGCATACTCTGCACGTAACCGTTCTGCATCGATTCGTATTCCGGTAGTACCATCAGCTAAAGGTCGTCGTATTGAAGTACGCTTCCCTGATGCAACGGCTAACCCGTATCTTGCTTTTGCTGCCATGCTTATGGCTGGCCTTGATGGAATTAAAAATAAAATCCATCCTGGTGATGCAATGGATAAAGATTTATACGACCTACCTGCAGAAGAAGCAGCAGAAATTCCAACCGTTGCCTCTTCATTAGAAGAAGCACTGGCATCTCTTGATGCTGACCGTGAGTTTTTAAATCAAGGTGACGTGTTCTCTAATGATTTAATTGATGCTTACATTAAACTTAAGAGTCAAGAAGTTGAAAGACTTAACATGACAACGCACCCAATTGAGTTTGAAATGTATTACAGCTGTTAATTTTAATTAACAGTTATAAAATATACCTTTAAGCCCGCTTTGCGGGCTTTTTTAATGGTAAATTAGTACTTTCTCCACTAAAGTAAAGTTAATGTTAAAAATGCAGGGTTGCAGAGTGAGTAGCAAGATTTTATTACTACTAATTACTTCATTATTAAGTGTTTGTAGTTACGCTGGTGAAAAAAAAATTTACGCATGGAAAGATAAAAATGGCGTACTGGTGTTTTCAGATACCCCCCATATTGGCGCCAAAGAGATAAAACTCACCAGCCAAGATTTAACCATGCCTGCAACAAATACTGATATATTAAATAATCAAACTAAAGCGCAGCCGGTTGCATTTAGTATTGGTATTGCATCGCCTGAGCATCAGCAAACTATTCGTGAAAACACCGGCTCTGTGTATGTATCTACTCGAATTACCCCCCGCTTTGAAAACGACTTTACAATACAGCTATTTCTTGATGGTAAAGCCTATGGCGCAGCAAGTGATACCTCAACCTTTGCTTTAAGAGATGTAGAGCGTGGTGAGCACACTCTGCAAGTTAAGCTGTACAACAAACAAAACCAAGTCATTGCGACAAGCCCATTGAGTGTATTTTTTATGCATAGAAAAGGCTTAAGCTTAGGTAATTAACTCCCACCTAATTCACATTAAAAATAGCAATTGCAGTGCAATTTCATTAAATTACTTGCCTGAAAACACAGGCGCACTAAAATGGTGCAACAATGCTTAATAACACACACTTTAGCCCTGAGCTACTCAATGCCATATGGCAAAATCAAACCACCGCCGTGATGCTTTTAAACGAAAGCTTTACGCTTATTTATGCCAATACCAGTACCAGTGAACTACTTGGTTTAGGCACTAAGCGTTTATTAGGGCAGTCTTTTGATGATTTATTTAACTACCATTCAATCGATTTAAAACGCATAGCGCAATACTCTTTAATTGATGGCGTAGATTGCCACCAGCATAGGGCTGACGTGGTATTTGTTGATTCTCGCCATGCTAAATTAGCAGTCAGTTCAAAACAGATAAAATACCAAGGTGCACTTTATATTTTATTAGAATGTCGGCAAACCGATGATGAAATTAAATTCGATCAAGCATCAAATCAAATGCACCAATACCAAGCCGCACGTAATTTAATTCGAGGTTTAGCGCACGAAATTAAAAACCCTTTAGGGGGAATTCGCGGAGCGGCGCAGTTATTGCAATACGAGGTAGACCAGCAAGAAAGAAATGAATGTGCCGAGCTTATTATTGAGCAAGCCGACCGATTGCGTGAATTAGTAGATAGACTGCTTGGGCCTAACCAATTGCCGCAAAAGTCTTATGGCAATATACATCAAACCTTAGAGTCGGTGATCAAATTAAGTACCCTAGATAATAGTGACAATATTCGCTTGGTAAAAGATTACGATCCGAGTATTCCCGATGTTTATATTGACCAAAGTAAAGTGCAGCAAGTGGTGCTTAATATTGTGCGTAATGCCCAGCAGGCATTAGTTAATGGTGGGGAAATAAAAATTAAAACCCGAATTAACTATCAGCACCGCCGGCCCGGTAAGGCACCCAAAAAAGCCTTGTTAATTCAAGTGCTCGATAATGGCCCAGGGATTGATATTAGTGTACGCGATACTTTGTTTTATCCTATGATCACTAATAAAGATGGCGGCTCTGGATTGGGGCTTTCTATAGCGCAAACATTAATTGATCAACACAATGGTTATATTGAGTGCGATAGCTGGCCTGGTCACACCGAATTTAATATTTATCTGCCTTTTGCAGATTAACGCCTTGGAGTATGCATGAAAACAGTTTGGCTTGTAGATGACGATGCCTCAATTCGTTTTGTATTAGAAAAAGCGCTTACTCGCGCAGGTTTTACAGTACAAAGCTTTGCTGAAGCACAAAGTGTGCTTAATGCATTAAAATTTAGCCAACCTAGTGTGCTGATCTCCGATGTAAGAATGCCCGGTATGGACGGCATGGCACTGCTAGAGCTAATAGCAGAGCAAGTGCCCGGCTTACCGGTTATTATTATTACCGCGCATTCAGATCTCGATTCCGCCGTAAATGCCTTTCAAAAAGGGGCTTTTGAATATTTAGCCAAACCTTTTGATTTAAACGAGGCGATTGCCCTAGTTGAAAGCGCCTATAGAGCTAATTCTACAAAAAAAGTTAAACGTAAACTCACGCCCCCTAAAAGCGCACATATAATTGGCGAAGCACCTGCCATGCAAGAAGTGTTTAGGGCCATAGGTAAGCTTGCAGCCTCAAGCATGAGTGTACTTATTAATGGTGAGTCAGGAACGGGTAAAGAGCTTGTTGCCAGCGCCCTGCACAACCATAGTCCACGTAAAGAAAACCAATTTATTGCGCTAAATATGGCCGCAATCCCTAAAGAGCTGGTTGAGTCAGAATTATTCGGCCATGAAAAAGGGGCTTTTACTGGTGCAGATAGCGTGCGAAAAGGCCGTTTTGAACAAGCCAATGGCGGCACCCTATTTTTAGATGAAATTGGCGATATGCCTCTCGACGTACAAACTCGACTACTGCGAGTATTATCTGATGGAGAGTTTTACCGTGTTGGCGGGCATAAAAGCATAAAAGTAGATGTGCGTATTATTGCTGCAACCCATCAAAACCTTGAAGAGCTCGTAAAACAAGGCAAGTTTAGGGATGACTTATTTCATCGCTTAAATGTAGTCCGTCTGCGCTTACCAGCCCTTCGAGAACGTACCGAAGACATTGAGCGTCTAGCACTGCACTTTTTACATAAAAGCGCTAAAGATCTACAAGTAGAAAGTAAAATTCTTAGCCTTAAAGCAATTGAGCAGCTACGCTTGTTCAGTTGGCCCGGTAACGTACGTCAATTAGAAAACACCTGCCGTTGGCTTACGGTTATGGCTCCTGGTGAGCTTGTTAGCGAGCAAGACTTGCCACCTGAAATTATTAATGCCTCACTAACTCAAGAAGAAGGCGATTGGTTAGATGCCTTCCAGTTATGGCTTAATCAGGAACTTAAACAAGGTAAGGAAAATATTTGGCCTAATATTCAAGCGCAACTCGAAACCCGCTTAATAAAAGCAGCACTCGCCAATTGCGCAGGCCACAAACAAGAAGCCGCTATAAAAATAGGCTGGGGACGCAATACATTGACCCGTAAATTAAAAGAGCGCAACATTAATTAGTTTTGCGCGTAATAACTCTTAGGTAATTAATGAAGTTAATAGAGAACATTCCGCTATTTAAACAGATGGAAATTATCAACCGTTTAGGATTTTTTAAAGAATTTAGCCTTAACGAGCGCCAAATACTTTTAGAGTCGTTTGGTTTATTATATTTAGTGCGCGAAAATTCATTTTTATTTAAACAGCACGACAACGATAAGCGCTTATTTATAGTACTTAGCGGTGCATTAATAGTGTTTAAGCACAACCATTTATTAGAGCTCGGTACTATACGTCCTGGGGAGTTTATTGGTGAAGGCGCTTTTATTAATAACCGCGCACGCAGCATTAGCGCACGTGCTAAAACGGATGCAATTGTGCTTGCTATTACCTCTGATGCCCTTACTCGCTTACCCAATGTAATACGCGAAAAAATTAAAGATAGAATAATTGAAGGTATGAGCTTACGTATTGCCAAGTTGAGCGAACACATAGAAAACCATGGTTAGATTTGTATACGCACTTTGATGCAAAAATAGTGACTTCACTTTATACTAGCGTTAATGCGTTACCCCACCGAGAGCAAACATGAACGAAGAATATATAGAAATTGAATTAGAAGAAGAGCCGATTGAGCTGTGTAAATTATTAAAAGTACTAAATTTAGTAGAAGGCGGCGGCCAAGCAAAAAACTTAATTGCTGAAGGTTATGTGGGTGTTAACCATGAAATTTGTACAATTAAACGGAAAAAACTATACAGTGGCGACATACTAGAATTTGATGGTGAGCTTTTTCAACTTGCATTAACCGAAGATGCAACACCGGTAGAGCGACCTGCCGAGCAGCCGCAATCTGAGCCAAGCCAAGCAGCAGCGAGTCAGCCTGCAAAAAATAAACGTAAGCGTACTAAAAAACCTAAAGTAGATGAAAAAACCGGTCGTCGCCCTATTTCATTCGGTTAAATTATAGTCTTTTTTTGATTTTTTATTTATAAAACCAGCCAGCTTGTATAGTTGGCTTTTTTGATCTTTAATTACCTCACTAACTATAAAAAAAGTAAGGTAATTAAATGCTTGCACACACCCCTCCTAAGTGGTTAAAACCACTCGCATGGGTAGCGCTTATATGGAACTTATGCGGCGTTATTGCCTTTGCACTACAAATGCTGATGACACCTGAAGTAATTAGCAAAATGCCTATAGATCAGCAAGCTGCATATTCTAACATTCCCGTTTGGTCAACCATTGCATTTGCTATTGCAGTCTTTGGCGGCACGCTTGGCAGTGCTTTATTGCTCGCTAAAAAGTCATTTGCACTGCCCGTATTTACCGTGTCGTTAATGGCTATTTTAATCCAACAGTATTACAATTTTATTGTTATTAACAGCGTTGAAATAATGGGATCTAGTGCGGTATTTATGCCACTGTTTGTGGTAGTAATTGCCATATTGCTACTTTGCGTTAGCTTTAAAGGCAAACAGCAAGGCTGGTTGTATGCAAATTAAAAATATCTTTTGGGTAAGTCTAGCTGGCTCCCTTGAATTAAAAACTTTCAGCATCATCTCTATTGTAATGGCTGTTTAAAAATCACGCTTTAAACACTGTTTTTTATCTTGGTATACACTTTGCAATTCACAAACTATAAAAGGTCACTCTACACAACACTTATCTAATAACAAAAGGGGCAAATAATGAATAATAGTTTCAAAACCCAGCAGCAACTTACCGTTAATGGTGAGCAGTTTCATATTCACTCTCTTAAAGGCCTTGGCGACAAAGCCAAACGCTTACCTTTTTCTTTAAAAATACTACTCGAAAACCTACTTCGTAACGAAGACGGCGAAAACATTAAAGAACAAGACATTCAAGCCCTATTAGATTGGGACCCTCAAGCTAAGCCCTCTGCTGAAGTAGCGTTTACGCCTGCCCGTGTTGTGATGCAAGACTTTACCGGTGTACCTGCCATTGTCGATTTAGCGGCAATGCGCGATGCGATGGAAAAACTAGGTGGCGATCCTGCAAAAATTAACCCGCTTTCTCCTGCTGAACTTGTTATTGACCACTCTGTGCAAGTAGATGGCTATGGTAACGAGGGTGCGTTTGACTTAAACGCCAAGCTTGAATATGACCGTAATAAAGAGCGTTATGAATTTTTACGTTGGGGCCAAACTGCCTTCGATAACTTAAAAGTTGTCCCTCCAGCAACCGGTATTGTGCACCAAGTAAATTTAGAGTATTTAGCGCGCGTTGTTTTTAATGATGAACGTAATGGCCAAAAGTACGCGTACCCAGACACCTTAGTGGGTACCGATTCGCACACCACTATGATTAACGGCTTAGGCGTACTTGGCTGGGGCGTAGGCGGCATTGAAGCCGAAGCCGCTATGCTTGGCCAACCTATTAGCTTATTAATACCTCAGGTTGTAGGGGTTAAATTAAACGGCCGTTTACCAGAGGGCACCACAGCTACCGACTTAGTACTTACCGTTACCGAAATGCTACGTAACCATGGTGTCGTAGGTAAATTTGTAGAGTTTTATGGTGATGGCCTTGCCGACTTACCACTTGCCGATAGAGCAACAATTGCCAACATGGCGCCAGAATATGGTGCTACATGTGGTATTTTCCCGATTGATGACGAAACCATTAACTATCTGCGTTTAACCAACCGCGATGAGAAACAGCTTAAACTTATTGAAGATTATGCTAAGCATCAAGGCTTATGGCGTAACGATGGCGATGAAGCTACTTACACCGATAAACTTGAACTGATATTAGATGACGTAGTACCAAGCCTTGCTGGCCCTAAACGCCCACAGGATAGAATATCACTTGATAAAGCTGGCGAAGCAATTAGTCAGCATTTAAAAGAGTTTCAAGACGAGCGTTTAGCAAAAATTAGCAGCAGTGATACAGAGCAAGCACGTATCGAAAGCGAAGGCCCTGTAACTAATCCTGACGAATCAAGCAATGAAGCGCCGTTTATAGGCGCAGCAAAAGTAAACTTTAAGGGCCAAGAGTTCGAACTAAAAGATGGTGCCTGTGTTATTGCCGCAATCACTAGTTGTACAAACACCTCTAACCCCAGTGTTATTTTAGCGGCTGGCTTAGTTGCTAAAAAAGCCAAGCAATTAGGGATTAATGTAAAACCTTGGGTTAAAACATCACTTGCTCCTGGCTCTAAGGTCGTTACTGACTACTTAGAAAAAGCAGGGCTAATGGACGATTTAGAAAGCCTAGGCTTTAACTTAGTTGGCTATGGTTGTACAACGTGTATTGGTAACTCAGGCCCGCTGGCTCCTGAAATTTCAGATGCTATTCAAAAGCACAAACTGGTTGTGAGCTCAATTTTATCGGGTAACCGTAACTTTGAAGGGCGTATTCACCAAGATGTTAAAATGAACTTTTTAGCATCTCCTCCGCTTGTTGTAGCTTACGCCATTGCGGGCAGAACCGATATTGACGTATATAACGAACCACTGGCACAAGATGCTAACGGTAACGATATTTACCTTAAAAACATTTGGCCAAGTGTTAAAGAAGTAAGCGATTTAGTTAAGGAAACGGTAACCAGAGAAATGTTCGAAAAAAGTTATGCTAACGTATACGAAGGCGATAGCCGTTGGCAAAAAATTCAAATACCTGATGGGAAACTTTACGATTGGGATGATGCATCAACCTATATTAAAAAAGCACCCTTTTTTGATGGTATGAGTATTGAGCCTCCGGGTATTCCAACCATTACCGGCGCACGTTGTTTAGCAAAACTAGGTGACTCGGTTACTACGGATCATATTTCGCCAGCCGGTGCGATTAAAGCAGACTCACCAGCAGGGTTATATTTACAAGATAACAAAGTAGGGCAAGCGCAGTTTAACTCTTATGGTTCGCGTCGTGGTAACCACGAAGTAATGATGCGCGGTACATTTGCTAATATTAGACTTAAAAACCTCCTTGCACCTGGTACTGAAGGCGGTGTTACCCGCACGCAACCTGATGATGAGCTTGCCAGTATTTATGATGCCGCCATGGAATATCAAAAGAACGATACGCCATTGGTTATTTTAGCTGGTAAAGAATATGGTACCGGCTCATCTCGTGACTGGGCGGCGAAAGGCTCGCTACTGTTAGGTGTTAAAGCTGTAATAGCACAAAGCTATGAGCGTATTCATCGCTCTAACCTTATTGGTATGGGAGTTTTACCACTACAGTTTAAAGATGGCGAAAGTCATGAGTCGCTAGGTTTAACCGGCCAAGAGCAGTTTGATATTGAAGGCTTGTTTGATAAAACCAAGGAAGTTAGCGTTATTGCAACTAATAGTGAAGGTAAAAAAGTAAGCTTTAGTGCCGATGTACGTATTGATACGCCAAAAGAGTGGGATTACTACAAACACGGTGGCATTTTACAGTATGTACTTCGTAATATGCTCGATTAACTAATAGCAACTTAAACTTACGCCTAAAATTTAATCATAGCCTAACAATTTTGTTAGGCTTTTTTATGCGCGTCAGTTGCGATAAATCAAGGTAATGCTTTAAAAACACCCTACACTAGTAAGACTATTAGTGAGGGCGCTATGTCACAAATCATAATTATTAGGCTACTTAAAATATCAATTGTACTTGGGTTATGCCTAATTGTGACTGGTCATGCGTTAATTGTATCAAGCTACTTTACTCGCCAGCATGGTATTAACGGCATAATTACAGCGGCAGCCTGCATTGCTATTGGCGTATTATTATCGTTACCCACTAAAATTTATTTAACTATTTTACTTATGGAAGCAGAAAAGCGTTATTTAAAAGCGCATAGCCATAAACACAAATAATGAATAATTAAAAACCGTTTAAATCATTTAATTGTTTAGTACGTTGCTCTAATTTTTGTTTTGCTTTTTCAGCGTCATCAAACACCTTTTTAATTGATACTGGATCATAAACTGTAGGTGTAGCTGAAGTGCTATTTACTGCTGAGGATTTGGAACTGCCCGATAAAATAGCCGTATCTTGGGCAACCACCACGTTAATATCTTTAGGGTCTAGTTTTACTTCAACACTTTTACCATTAGGGTGAGGCGTATCTGAAAAATGCCATTGGCCTTGCCGATCTTGCCACTTAAATATTTTACTGCGGGTTGTTGAGGGTGTGTTCGACACGCTACTAACGGCTTGCTCAAACGTATTGCTGGTAAACGAGATTATTTTATCTTTAATTTGCTGAGATTCGTTGATCACAACAGATGTACTAAGCCATGTTTCTCCGTTTGGCTTTTTTAAATAAAACAGAGAAATAATAGCAATAATCATTACTGACACTGCTAAATAGGTAAAGTATTTCATAGCCTTCCTGCTTAAAATTAATCCTTTATTCGGCCAAGTTTAATAAAAAGCAATCAATCAGGCAATCCTTTTGTGTAAGTAAAAAACGCAGCCAAGGCTGCGTTTTATTAAATATTGAGCGAGATAATCAATAATATTAAATACCATCACCATCAATGTGCAAACCACACTCTCGGTTTAAACCAAAAAAGCGAGTTTCCTCTTCGGTCATACCGGGCTCTAGCTTACGTGTAGTATGTATGTCTCCCATAGAGACATAGCCTTCTTCCCAAAGAGGATGGTACGGCAAGTTATGCTTAGTTAAATACTGATATACATCGCGGTTTGTCCACTCAATAATTGGGTAAACTTTTACTGTACCACGGCTAATTTCAATTACTTGCTTATCAGCACGGCTTGATGCTTGGTCGCGACGCAGGCCACTAAACCACGTACCAGCATTAATTTCTTTTAAGGCGCGAGTCATCGGCTCAACTTTATTAAGCTGATTGTACTGCTTAATTCCGGCCTCTCCTTGCTCCCATAACTTGCCAAATTTAGCTTCTTGCCAAGCAGGGCTAAGCTCTGATTTGTACACTTTTAAATTGAGTGATAAACGTGCCGTCATTTGCTCAATAAATTGATACGTTTGTGGAAACAAATAACCTGTATCTGTTAATACCACCGGAATATCTGGCTGTTGTAATGTTATTAAGTGCAACATTACGGCCGCTTGAATACCAAAACTCGATGATAAAAAATGTGTCTCAGGTAAGTTTTCAAGTGCCCATTGCACGCGCTGCTCGGCGCTCATGTTTTTCAGTATGCCATTGGCGTCTGCTAGCATGCTAGTTTGGCTTTGTTTATCTAACTGTAAAATGTTTTTAAATTCACTCATGGTAAATTCCAAACCTTAGCCAGTGTGTTGCACTGGCTTATTATTATGCGTGAAAATCGGTAACTGATACTTTAACTTCAGCAACAATGCCTTTGCGGATCACAAAATCACCAAAGCATTCACCGTCATTACGCTCATTAACCCATTGACCAATTAATTCATCAAAAGCAGCTAAATACACGTCTTCACCCACATTTTCTAAATATAATTTAGGAATACGTGTGCCTTCAAGGTTACCGCCTAGATACACATTATATTTACCCGGACCTTTCCCAACCAATCCCGCTTCGGCTAACATGGCACGCCCACAGCCATTGGGGCAACCCACAACGCGCATAATAATACTGTCATTCGGCACACCATGCTTGGCTAACAGTGCTTCTATTTTTTCAACCAAACTAGGTAAATAACGCTCAGCTTCAGCCATAGCTAATGGGCATGTTGGCAGTGCCACACACGCCATAGAATTTTTACGTTGTTCGGTGTCTTTATCGTCAATTAAACCATGGTTACGGGCAATTTCTTCAATCACGGCTTTTTGATTTGCAGCTACACCAGCAATAATTAAGTTTTGGTTTGCCGTCATGCGCATGTCACCTTGGTGAACTTCTGCTATTTTACGACAGCCTGTTTTTAGTGGTTTGTCTGGATAATCTAAAATACGCCCACTTTGAATAAATAATGTTAAGTGATGTTTGCCATCTATACCTTCAACCCAACCTATACGATCGCCTCGGTGAGTAAATTTATAAGGACGACTTGAAGCAAACTCAACACCCGCACGTTTCTCTACTTCCGCTTTAAATACATCAACGCCTACTCGATCTAATGTGTATTTTGTTTTAGCATTTTTGCGATTTGAACGATTACCCCAATCGCGCTGTACCGACACCACATGCTCGGCAATTTTTAACGTATGTTCTAGTGGAATAAAACCAAAGTCGTCTGCTTTACGTGGGTAGGTTGCTGTATCGCCATGTGTCATGGCAAGGCCACCACCGACAAGTACGTTAAAGCCAATTAATTTACCATTTTCGGCAATAGCTACAAAGTTTAAATCATTGGCGTGCACATCCACTTCATTATTCGGCGGAATTGTTACCGTTGTTTTAAACTTACGCGGTAAGTAATTAGAACCTAAAATTGGCTCTTCTGTGGTTTCTGCTTTTTCACCATTAAGCCAAATTTCGGCGTAAGCCTTGGTTTTTGGTAATAGGTGCTCTGAAATTTTTGCAGCCCACTCATACGCTTCTTGATGCAGCTCTGACTCAACCGGATTAGTAGTACACAACACATTTCGATTAACATCGCCTGCGGTAGCAATAGAGTCAATTCCAACGCTATCCAGTAATTGATGCATGCCTTTAATATTAGGCTTTAATACACCATGAAACTGAAACGTTTGACGCGTAGTTAAACGGATACTGCCATAGCTGGTTTTTTCTTCTGCAAATTTATCTATGGCTAACCATTGCTCAGGCTTAATAATACCGCCAGGCATACGCGCACGTAACATTACGTTGTGTAATGGTTCAAGCTTTTGCTTAGCGCGCTCACCACGAATATCGCGGTCATCTTGCTGGTACATACCGTGAAACCGAATTAACTGGAAGTTATCAGCGGTAAAACCACCGGTGATCTCATCTTTTAAATCTGTTGCTATAGTGCCACGTAAAAAATTACTTTCTCGTTTCATGCGCTCGTTATCAGAAAGCTTTACGTTTTTATCTTGTTCGCTCATGTTTAATCCTAAATTAGTGACAGTGACGGCTGCTTTAAATATTTAATTTTAGTAAACGTCTTTCTGATAGCGGTTTGCGCTGCGTAAATCTTTTAAATACTGCTGAGCATCTTCATCGCTCTTGCCGGTATTTTCTTTAATAATTTCGAGTAATGTTTGGTGCACATCTTTTGCCATATTGTTAGCGTCGCCACACACATAAAAATGTGCGCCAGCTTCAAGCCACTCAAAAATAGCTTTGCTGTTACTACGCAACTTGTCTTGCACATACACTTTTTCGGCTTGATCGCGGCTAAATGCAACATCTACTTTGCTTAGTAAACCCGACTTTAAGTAACCTTGAATTTCAACTTGGTATAAAAAGTCTTGAGTAAAATGTGGATTGCCAAAAAACAGCCAGTTTTTACCTGATGCGCCACGCGCATCACGCTCTTGTAAAAAGGCTCGAAACGGTGCTATTCCCGTACCAGGGCCAACCATAATGATTGGTGTTTCATCATTCGTTGGTAAACGAAAATTATCGTTATGCTCACTAAATATCTTAACTTTACAGCCTTCCTCAGCACGGCGCGCTAAATAGCCCGAACAACCGCCTAAATGCTCACGACCAAAGGCATCAAACTCAACTAATGCTACGGTTAAATGTACCTCGTCTTCAACCTCGCTTTGGCTAGAGGCAATTGAATATAAACGTGCTTGTAATTTACGCAGGCAATCGACGAGTGTTTGCGCGTCAAGCTTAGCGGGGTTTTGTGCAACTACATCAAATATTTGGCGCGGCTCAATGTATTGATGCATTGCCGCTTTATCTTCAACCAATTTTAATAGTTGTGGTGTGCCTGTCGCTATTGCATATTTTTCCACAAAGCCAGGGTACGACTGCGTTAATTCAAGTTTTTCAATCAGTGCATCGCGAATACTTAGCTGTTCATCTGCAACTTTTACTAAACTAGCTGCATCAATTTGCGTGTGTGTAAGCAACTCATCAACACGGGCTTCGTCATTTAAAAAATACACACCTAATGAATCACCTGGTATATAACTAATGTCTGAGCCTTCAAGCGAAATTTCTACGTGGCGGACATCTTTAGTTGAATCGCGACCTGTAATTTTTTGCACTAAACCTAGTTCTGCGGCAAACGGGTTTTGCTTAGTATATTGGCTTGCCACGGTAGTTGACCCAGCAAACGGCATTGCGATAACTTGACCACCTGAGCTACCTTGCTGTGCTTTTAAATCCGGTTCAAAGGCATCCAGTGCGCCAGTGATCCAAGTTGTCGCTTCGTCTTCGTAATCTACATCTAAATCGGCGCGTTGATAAATTGTTTCTGCGCCGAGTGTATTTAACCGCTGCTCAAAGTCTTTTGCTGTTTGGCAAAAAAATTCATAGCTCGAATCCCCTAAGCCAATCACGGCTACCTTCACCCCATCTAACTTAGGCGCTTTTTTAGTGGTTAAAAATTCGTGTAAAGCCTCTGCATCTTCTGGTGGTTCACCTTCGCCGTAAGTTGCAACAACCACAGTTATAAACTTTTCTTTTTTTAGTGCAGTTGGTTTGTAATCGGCCATGCTCACTAGCTTTACGGCTAAACCGCGTGACTCTGCTTGTGCTTTTAACTTAGCAGCTACACCCTTTGCATTACCTGTTTGCGAGCCATATAAAATAGTTAATGCAACTGCCTCACCAGCACTTGGAGCTGCGCCCATAGCACCGCCTAAGGCCGCCGTATTAGCATTTGCAGCAAGATAGCCGCTAACCCATGCTTGTTGAATTGGATTAAGCTCAGCCACTAAACCTTGCAGCTTTTGTACTTGCTCTTGCGATAGCGGACTTGCCGCAGCGTTTAGTTGACCTAGCAACATGAATCAATTCCCCGTAACCCTAAAAGTTAAACACAACGTACTGTTATACGTCGTTCAAAATGAGTTTTACCTCACCCAGAGACTATCTGTTGAGGTTTACTGAGCTTGTAGGATAGCGGGCAATGCAGAGTTAAAAAAAGAACAGAATCAACTTTGATATTCTATTTAGTTATTAACTTTAGTAAATATAGTTAAAAACAGATTAAGAAATGTATTTTCGAAGGATAAAAGGGGCTATTTGTGCCTGAGCTTTATTGAGTAGATAAATATTGTTGTTATGTATAAATACCACAATCATAAAAGAGCGCTAAATTAACTCTGAGTTGCTGATTGCTTGCAGCTCAAACTCGCAGCTTCGTAAAAACAAAAAGCCCCAGCAAATAAATGCCGGGGCTTTTTATAAAACAGACTTAATTAAAAATTAAGCTTGTTTTGGACGTTCAATAACTGCTACGAATGTCCAAGATTTACTCTTAGAAATTGGAGCACATTCACGGATAGTAACTACGTCACCAGCCTGAACTTCATTATTTTCGTCATGTACGTGTAGCTTAGTCGTGCGTCGAATGAATTTCCCATAAATTGGGTGCTTCACATAACGTGCGATAGCAATAGTGAAAGATTTTTCCATCTTGTCGCTAATTACACGGCCTTGAAGAGTACGAATTTTATCGCTCATTATTGACCTGCCTTCTGGTTAATAACTGTTTTTACACGCGCGATATCGCGGCGTACTGTTCTTAGCGTGTGTGTCTGAGCTAACTGACCAGTGCTTGCTTGCATGCGCATATTAAATTGCTCACGAAGAAGTCCTAGAAGTTCAGTATTAAGCTCTTCTACGCTTTTATCTTTTAGTTCGCTAGCTTTCATCACATTACCGTCCGAGTTACGAAAGTTGTTTTGAATGGCAATTTACGAGCAGCAAGGTCAAACGCTTCACGAGCAAGCTCTTCTGAAACACCTTCCATTTCGTAAAGTACTTTACCAGGCTGAATTTCAGCAACCCAATACTCAACAGAACCTTTACCTTTACCCATACGAACTTCAAGCGGTTTGTTCGTGATTGGCTTGTCTGGGAAAACACGGATCCAGATTTTACCTTGACGTTTCACGTGACGCGTCATGGCACGACGAGCTGCTTCGATTTGACGAGCAGTCATGCGGCCACGGCCAGTAGCTTTCAAACCGAAAGTACCGAAGCTTACTTTGTTACCGTTTTGCGCTAGACCACGGTTGCGACCTTTGTGCGTTTTACGGAATTTTGTACGTTTTGGCTGTAACATTACTCGCTACCTCTACTTAGCACTTTTTTTGGCTTTCTTTGGTGCGCGTTTAGCTGGCTTCTCTTGCTCTTGTACTAGTGGTAAACCACCAATAACTTCGCCTTTGAAGATCCAAACTTTAACACCAATGATACCATAAGTGGTTAAGGCCTCAGAAGTTGCGTAGTCGATATCAGCACGAAGAGTATGTAGAGGTACACGACCTTCACGATACCACTCTGTACGTGCGATTTCTGCGCCGCCAAGACGACCGCTAACTTCAACTTTAATCCCTTTAGAACCGATGCGCATTGCATTTTGTACCGAACGCTTCATAGCGCGACGGAACATAACACGACGTTCTAGTTGAGAGGCAATGCCGTCTGCTACTAGTTGTGCATCTAGTTCTGGTTTACGTACTTCAGAAATATTAATCTGAGCAGGTACACCAGCGATTTTAGTTACCGCTTGACGTAATTTTTCTACGTCTTCGCCTTTTTTACCGATAACAACACCCGGACGAGCCGTGTGGATTGTTACGCGGATTGATTTTGCTGGACGCTCAATAACGATTTTAGACACAGAAGCCGTTTTCAATTCCTTTGTAAGGAATGTACGTACTTTGTGATCGCCAAAAAGCTGTGCAGAGAAATCTTTTGAACTCGCGTACCAGGTAGAAACCCAAGGTTTAGATATACCTAGGCGAATACCAGTAGGATGAACTTTTTGTCCCATTACTTATATCTCCTAGCTATCTGAAACCATAACAGTGATATGGCTTGTACGCTTAAGGATGCGGTCTGCGCGTCCTTTAGCACGTGGCATAATACGTTTCATTGTAGGACCATCGTCCACAAAGATCGTTGTTATACGAAGCTCATCAATGTCAGCACCTTCGTTATGCTCTGCGTTAGCAATAGCAGACTCAAGTACTTTCTTTACTAATACAGCCGCTTTTTTCGGGCTGTACGCCAGGATTTCTAGTGCGCGATCAACCGGTAGTCCGCGGATCTGATCTGCAACTAGACGTGCTTTTTGCGCCGAACCAGAGGCGAATTTATGTTTAGCTAATGCTTGCATTTATCTTCCCCTCTTATCGTTTCTTCGCTTTCTTATCCGCAGCATGGCCACGGTAAGTGCGAGTTGGTGCAAATTCACCTAGTTTGTGACCGATCATTTCGTCTGTGATAAACACAGGAACGTGCTGACGACCATTATGGACAGCGATGGTCAATCCGATCATGTTAGGTATGATCATTGAACGACGGCTCCAAGTTTTAATTGGCTTCTTGTCTCCGCTTTCCAACGCTTTCTCTACCTTCTTCAGCAAGTGTAGGTCTATAAAAGGACCCTTCTTGAGAGAACGTGGCATGGCTATTCCTCAACTATTATTTAGTACGACGACGTACGATAAACTTATCAGTACGCTTGTTCTTACGTGTCTTAGCACCTTTAGTCGGCTTACCCCATGGAGACACAGGATGACGACCACCAGATGTACGACCTTCACCACCACCGTGTGGGTGATCTACCGGGTTCATGGCAACACCACGAACTGTCGGACGGATACCACGCCAGCGATTTGCACCTGCTTTACCAAGTGAACGAAGCATATGCTCAGCATTGCCTACTTCACCTAGAGTCGCACGACAATCAGCTTCAACTTTACGTACTTCGCCTGAACGAAGACGTAATGTTACATACTGACCATCACGAGCAAGGATTTGAACGTATGCACCAGCAGAACGTGCGATTTGAGCACCTTTACCTGGTTTTAATTCTACGTTGTGAACAGTCGAACCTACAGGCATATTACGCATTGGTAATGCATTACCAGGTTTGATTGGTGCATCAACACCAGACTGGATTGCATCGCCAGCTTTTAAGCCTTTTGGTGCGATAATGTAACGACGCTCACCGTCTGCATATAATACAAGAGCGATGTTTGCGCTACGATTTGGATCGTATTCTAAACGTTCAACAGTGGCTGGAATGCCATCTTTAGTACGTTTAAAATCGATTAAACGGTAATGTTGCTTATGACCACCACCGATATGACGAACCGTAATACGACCATTGTTATTACGACCACCTGATTTAGAGTTTTTCTCTAATAGTGGTGCGTACGGCTTACCCTTATGTAAATCAGAGTTAACCACTTTAACTAAGTGACGACGGCCCGCAGAAGTAGGCTTACACTTTTGAAGTGCCATAATTCTATCCCCTTATTACTCGGCGCCGCCGACAAAGTCTAGCTCGCTACCTTCTTTAAGAGTAACGTAAGCTTTTTTCCAGTCGTTACGACGACCGAAACGTGCGCCAGTACGTTTTGTTTTACCCTTAACGTTAAGTGTGCGAACACCCGTTACTTCTACTTCAAAAAGTTTCTCAACTGCTGCTTTAACTTCAGCTTTAGTTGAATCTTTTGCTACTTTAAAAACAATAGTATTGTTTTCTTCAGCAGCAATAGTGCTTTTTTCAGAGATATGTGGAGCAACGATCACTTTTAAAAGACGTTCTTCGCGAATCATGCTAGCGCCTCCTCAAGTTGCTTAACAGCAGCGGCTGTAATAAGTACCTTGTCGAAAGCAATTAAGCTTACAGGATCGATACCAGCTACATCACGCGTGTCAACCTTATAAAGGTTACGTGCCGATAAGAAAAGATTTTCATCTACTTCTTCAGTCACGATAAGAACATCTTTAAGCTCAAGTTCTTTAAGCTTAGCAACTAGTTCTTTAGTTTTTGGTGCTGCTAGAGCAAAACTTTCAACAACGATTAAACGCTCTTGACGAACTAATTCAGATAAGATGCTTTTAATCGCACCGCGGTACATTTTACGGTTTACTTTTTGGCTATGATCCTGTGGTTTAGCTGCAAAGCTAACGCCACCTGAACGCCAAATTGGGCTACGAATCGTACCAGCACGTGCTCGGCCAGTACCTTTTTGAGCCCATGGCTTTTTACCACCACCGCTTACTTCAGAACGTGTCTTCTGAGCACGAGTACCTTGACGAGCACCTGCTGCGTATGCAACAACTACTTGATGTACTAATGCTTCGTTAAACTCACGTCCAAAAGTAGCTTCAGAAACTTCAAGACCGCCAGAAGCGTCTTTAATTGCTAATTCCATCACTAAATCTCCAGGACTTATGCTTTAACAGCTGGTTTAACGATAACGTCACCGCCGATAGCGCCAGGTACTGCACCTTTAACTAAAAGCAAATTACGCTCAGCGTCAACGCGAACTAGTTCTAAGTTTTGAGTCGTTACACGCTCAGCACCCATATGACCGGCCATTTTCTTACCTTTAAACACCTTACCAGGTGATTGGTTTTGACCGATTGAACCAGGAGCACGGTGAGATAGAGAGTTACCATGTGTAGCGTCTTGCATGCTGAAATTCCAGCGCTTAACACCACCTTGGAAACCTTTACCTTTAGAAGTACCGGTTACGTCAACCTTGTTGATTTCGTTGAATAATTCAACAGTAAGCTCAGCGCCTACTTCAAAATCGCCTTCACCACCATTTAGGCGGAATTCCCACAGACCGCGACCCGCTTCAACACCAGCTTTAGCGAAATGACCCGCTGAAGCTTTGTTTACACGACTTGCTTTTTTAGTGCCTGCGGTTACTTGAAGCGCGTTATAACCGTCTGTTGCTTCAGATTTAATCTGAGCAATGCGGTTAGGTGTCGCTTCAATAACTGTCACAGGGATAGATACACCATCTTCAGTGAAGATTCGTGTCATACCCACTTTACGACCGACTAGACCTAATGCCATTTTCCTAAAACCTCTCTAATCTTCCGATTAACCCAGGCTGATTTGAACATCTACACCAGCAGCAAGATCTAAACGCATAAGAGCGTCAACAGTCTTGTCAGTTGGTTCAACGATGTCGATCAGACGTTTATGGGTGCGGATCTCGTACTGATCACGCGCGTCTTTATTAACGTGCGGTGATGTTAGTACAGTAAAACGTTCAAAGCGTGTAGGTAGTGGAATTGGTCCACGTACTTGTGCGCCAGTGCGTTTCGCAGTTTCCACGATTTCCGCCGTTGATTGGTCAATCAAACGGTGGTCAAAAGCTTTTAGGCGAATACGAATGCGTTGATTTGACATTCTTAACCTCAATATAAAGAGCATTTAAAAGAGCATAAAAAAACGACCGAAACAATCTTAAATATTAAGATGTCGGTTGTTAGATTATATCTACGTTGAGTTCCAAATCGGAACTCCTGTTTATTAGCTAGAAATCCTAGCTTAATTTATCCTTCCAAGTTCCCTTGGGAATTTTGAAAGCCTGCGTATTATAATTACATTGGTGATAAATGCAACAGCTAATTAGTAAATAATTACAGCCTGCTGGTTGCTCAAATATACTGCAACCTATTATAGAGCAGCTACAATCAAGTGTAATGCATATATATTAAGCCATAACGTACTGACTAATCGGCAACGCAAATTAAAGGCTTTTTTAGATCTTATGTTATCATATGCGCCAATTTTGCTTTTATATACCCAAATTATATGGGTAATTACTCTCTATATGGTGAGTCGATGCGTATTGTAAATTATTGCTTAAATGTTTTATCAGCTGGAGTAAGCCGCTTACTTGTAAGAAGTAAGGTACTGCCAGAAAAGCCGACTGAACAATATGAATTAAACTCTAAAAACCCTACCTTTTATATTGTGCGCCTAAACTCTCGCTTTGACTTAGCGGCGCTTGCTCGGGTATGTAAACGCCATGGATTACCCGATCCTAGAGAACAACAAGTATTAGGCACACAACGCTTAGACCGCTTTATAGGGATTGAAAACCCACCTCCATTAATTGGTGACATAGCAAAGCCAACTAATGCACTGGCGCAAGGCAAACAAATTATTGATCACTTATTAAGTAGTGGTCAAAAAGATGTACAGGTTATTCCTGTTACTATTTTATGGGGCCGAGCGCCCGGCAAAGAAAAGCCCGGACTTAGCACGCTCATAACACACTCATTAACACCAAGTTGGTTTAGAAAGTTATTTGTGGTGTTGTTTTCTGGCCGAGATAACTTTATCCGCTTTAGCCAACCACTCGACTTATCACTTTTAGTAGACGAAAAAGCGGACGTTAACGAGCTTCCACAAAAACTATTAAGAGTAGCCCGCGTGCACTTTCGCCGCCAAAAACTTGCCGCAACAGGCCCTAAAATGCCATCGCGCGAGCAGCTATTTAACTCATTATTAGCCTCTCCAACAATAAAAAAAGCCATACAAGACGAAGCAAAAGCTAAAAATATTAGCCAAGCGCAAGCACGTCAAAATGCGGTTAAGTTACTTAATGAAATAGCGGCTAACTATTCAGAGGCAATGATACGCGTAGCTGAGCGCTTTTTAACTTGGCTGTGGAATAAGCTATATAACGGTATAGATATAAAATACACAGATCAAATTCATGAGCTGACTAATAAAGGCCACGAAATTATTTATATGCCGTGCCATCGCAGCCATATGGATTACTTACTACTTACTTATGCTATTTATCATCAAGGTTTAGTACCACCACATATAGCCGCGGGTATTAACCTTAACTTTTTTCCGGCAGGCGGGATCTTTCGCCGCTCGGGTGCGTTTTTTATTCGCCGTTCATTTGCCGGTAATAAGCTCTACTCTGCAGTATTTAAAGAATATTTAAGCCAGTTATTTATTAAAGGTTACTCTGTTAAATTTTATACCGAGGGCGGGCGTAGCCGCACCGGGCGTTTGTTACCACCTAAAACGGGTATGTTAGCAATGACCATGCAAGCTATGCTGCGTGGTATTGACCGCCCTATTTCTATTGTGCCGGTATATATTGGTTACGAGCACGTTATGGAAATTAACACGTACCTTAAAGAACTCGCTGGAAATGATAAAAAAGGTGAGTCTATCTTTGGAATTTTTAAAGCGATTAAAAATCTTAAAAACTATGGTCGAGGTTATTTAAACTTTGGTGACCCTATTTCTATAAACCAATACTTAAACGACAACCAACCCAATTGGCGTGACGACATACACCCTACCGATGTACAAAAACCACAATGGTTAGGCCCACAAGTAGCAAACCTAGCCGACCAAGTTATGGTTAAAATTAACAATGCAGCGGCACTTAATGCAGTTAATTTATTAGCGATGATTTTACTGGTAAACGACAAGCATGCACTGAGTAAGCCAAAACTTTTAGCGCAACTTGATTTTTACTTACGCTTACAACGCGACGCCAGCTACAGTAATAAAGTAACAGCTCCAGAGGAAACGCCAGAGCAACTGTTAACGCATGCATTAAAGCTTAATAAGTTTGATGTGATAAGTGATGAATTTGGCGAAATTATCGCGATTAACGATAAAGAAAAAACACTCTTTAATTATTATCGTAATAATATTTTACATCTTTTTGCCGTACCAAGTTTAATTGCACTGCATTTGTTTAGAGAAAAAACCACAACAGTTTCAAAGTGTCAGCAGCTAGTTGCTGCGTTTTATCCGCTATTTGCTAAAGAATGGTATTTACGAGAGCTAGATGAGGACTACATTACGCGTATTTTAGCTAATTTTGTAGATCAAAACTTAATAGAACTTGATGGCGATAACATTCATATAACCAATACCAACGACTGTTTGGCTAAATTGGATATGTTAGGTAAAGCACTAAACTTTACGTTGCAGCGTTATGCCATTGTGATTGGCTTTATACAAACTAGCAACGGCATTGAAAAAGCAGAGTTAGAGCGAGAAAGCCAAGTGCTAGCACAACGCTTAGGTACTTTGCATGGGATTAAAACCCCAGAGTTTTTTGATAAAAAGGTGCTGGTCAGCTTTATTGATAATTTACGCGCACAGTCTTTAATTACCGATGGTGATGCGGGCTTAATAGGCAGCGTGCAATTATGTGAAACTTATATGCATCTTAAAGCATTATTGCCAGCACGTGTTTGGCAGTCAATTAGCGATATAGTACAAGGTCAGTGTAAATAAAGCCTTAGTTTTGAGTGAGTGCAACGCCGCTTACTTACTTGTTTAAATGTAGGTGCCGTACAATTTATATGGCACCTACTACCCTTTGTTACTAGTGCGTAAGTTAGCGCTGACGCATAACCCCTTCTTGCATTGTTGAGGCAATTAAGTTGCCTTGGCGGTCAAAAAATTGCCCTCTTACTAACCCTCGACCAGAACTTGCACTTGGGCTGTCAACTGAGTATAAAATCCAATCATCCATTCTAAATGGTCGATGAAACCACATTGCATGGTCAATCGTGGCAACTTGCATATTAGGTTGCATAAAAGACACACCATGCGGCTGCAAAGCAGTTGGTAAAAATTCAAAATCAGACGCGTACGCTAATAAGTAATTATGAATACGTTGATCGTCTGGCATTTCACCGTTAGCTTTAAACCAAATGTGCTTAACTGGCTCCATTGCTTCAGGTTTAAATGGGTTATGAAAGGTCACCGGACGTATTTCTATTGGCATTTCACTAATAAATTGATTGCGTATAGCTGCGGGTATTTGCTCGGCGTTTTCTTTATAAAACTCTAACGATGAACGCAGCTCTTCGGGTAAAGGTACGTCAGGCATAGTCGCCTGATGCGATAATCCTTCTTCAGCTCCTTGAAAAGACGCTGTCATGTAAAAAATAGGCTTACCGTACTGAATAGCACTAACCCGACGAGTGCTAAAGCTTTTACCATCGCGAATAGCTTCTACATCATACACAATAGGCTTCGTGGCATCGCCTGGGCGTAAAAAGTAAGAGTGGAGTGAATGTACAATACGCCCCTCTGGTAGCGTTTCTTTTGCAGCAGATAGCGCTTGGCCCATAACTTGGCCGCCAAATACAGCACCAAAACCTAAATCTTGGCTTTGCCCTCGATACAAACCTTGCTCAATTTCTTCAAGTGTTAACAACGACAATAAATCATCTAATACTTGGCTCATTATTACTTCCTCAATTCTCTAATACCCAAATGATACTATACAATAGAGGGATGTAAATCATTCTACGAGTCCTGATATGGCGTATTGGCTATTTAAAACTGAACCCGATGCATTTTCGATTGACGATCTTAAAAATGCACAAAATCAAACCACACTTTGGGAAGGGGTACGTAATTACCAAGCACGTAACTTTATGCGCGACGAGGTAAAAGTAGGTGACCTCGTAATGATTTACCATTCTAGCTGCAAGCTCGTAGGCGTAGTAGGTATTGCTGTAGTAACAAAAGCAGCTTACCCAGATCCAACTCAGTTTGATTTAAGTAGTGATTATTATGATGCTAAAGCCACCAGCGACAATCCTCGCTGGGTAGTAGTAGAAGTAACTTATCAATCTCATTTAGACTCTCTGGTTAGCTTAAAAGAAATAAAAGCTAACCCTCGCATCACCGACATAGCGCTTAAAAAAGGCGGGCGATTGTCAATAATGCCCGTAACCAAAAGTGATTGGCAAATAATCACCCACATGGCTGAGGAGTAAAATATTTTACTATTTAACCTGAGCCTAGTTATTTAAAAAGCGGTAAATTTAGTTACCGGCTAATTTATAAGTAAAGCAATCCTCTATGCAACAGGTATAACTCTCTGACACTAATACAAAAGTACGTTTGTTTTTCTTATCTATGGTAATTTGCTATAATTCGCCGCTTGTTTTTGTGGAGGAAAAATGAAGTTACTGTATTGGTTAGATGAGTGGTTAACCCTTTCGTGTGATGAGCAGCAAGCCAAACTGCCAATGTCTGGGGGAGATTTACTTGGCGATATATATGTTAAGTACGACTTTATTGATATTAATAAGCCTCTACTATTTACCTTTTCGCCTGCTGGTACTGATGTGCAGGAGCAAGACCTTCACGCAGACTTCGCGCCCTGGGGTTATCACCTGGCACAAAAACAAAACGTAAATGTGATTGCCTTTCAGCACCTAGGGAAAAGTAATTGGTTTCGTAACCGCAATTTAATTTTTTTTCTGGAACAATTATCCCCACTGCTTACATCTTTTAAGACTCGATTAGGTTATGGCTTAAGCCGGGGTGGCTTTGCGGTTGGTGCTTTTGCAAAATTATTAAAGCTAGATCAGGTATTGCTTTTTCACCCTGTTAGCACTAAAAATAAAAGCTTAGTGCCATGGGACGACCGCTCTAGTACAGATATAGCTCAGCAATATGATTGGGAAGGCAGTTATGCCGATTTAGATTTAGGCAACGCCCAAGGCTATATTATTTACGACCCCACTAATCGTATTGATCGACTACATGCCAAGCGCTATAAGCAACTTAACCATTTACGGGTATTTGGTATGGGTCACGGCACTCACGCCACTTACTTAAACAAGTTTGGTTTTTATAAGCAAGTAGCTGTGGACTTTATGCGCCATCAACAAATTGATATTGCGCAGTTTCGCCTGCAAACTAAAACCTTACGCTTTAAAGAGGACTATTACAAAAGGCTCAATAAAGCGAATAAAAAATCGGCGCATCGCCTAGAATTACTAAGTACTGCACATAATATTTTGATAGACGAAAAAACAGCTCACGTACAGGAGCATCAAGCTAGCATTGATATTCAGCCACTTATTGATGTAGCGCTTAAACATCAAGATCAGCACCCCGATGATGCCATCCAATTACTCGAAGTCGCCAAGCAATTAGCGCCAAACGACCCTCTTGTGAAGCACAAACTGAAAGAGCTTGAATAGTACTAAAATTTAAACTAGCGGCCTGCAATACCACTACTTCCTATTGCCCAAAAGCCTTATATTTAAGGCTTTTTATTTTGCCTTTTTTTACGCCCATGTTTAGGCACTATGGCTAAATACATAATAAGCCCTAACCACGAAAAAAATACAATGCCAATTAACCAAGCATTTTTTTCGTGGCCTTGAGTACGCTTACTATTGAGTACAATAACCACAGGTAAAATATAGGCAATTAAAAGAATGATTAAAAATATAACTTCGTTCATGCTTTTGCCAAAGCCGGCCAGTCAACCTCACGACTTAATACTCGCTCTACTGCTATGTAGTGCAAAATGTCGCCGGCGCTAATTTTATAATCAAGTGGCGGATTTAAATCCATATTTTGTGCACTTAAGTTGTGCGCTACACCAAGTAAAATAGCATCATGCTGATGTTTAAAATGATGAAACAAAGTACCAAACTCCATCTCTTTGCTTTGCTCTGGAATGGCTAAGCTAAACTGCGTATCGCCATGTAAAATTGATAGGAGCTCTTCGTGCACTCGGCTCGAACCTGGATCTTGCATTGAACGTACGAGTATTTCTGCCGATTTAACACTGCTGCATTCTACATTTTGGCAATGCTCTAATAGCATATCTACTTTTGTTTCATCTAAAAAATGCGCGCTTATATGGCAATCATCTTTAACTAAACGGCTAATACGCAATGCGGTAGTAAAGGTTTGATCGTCGTCTTGGCCGTCAATAATCACTTTATCGGCGTAGCTTATAGCGACACGTTTTAGCTCCTCTAAATCGGTAAAGCTACTTAACCGCACAAAGTCGACACTTTCGTTACTTAAAAATGGGTGCTCCATTTGCTCAGTTACTGCAAGTAAAATACGCCGTTCGGTACGTTTAGTGTCGGCCAGAATGTAATCAATCATTTTTTTAGTACGGGTATCGTGCCAACCAAAAATAATAATATGGTTGCTACTGTGAGCAAAGTTTTTATCACCAGTCATAGCGCGCCTAATTAAGTAAGTTATTGTTTGCCCTGTTTTGCCTAACAGAACGCCAAATAAAGCTAAACCAAAAGGTATTTGTATTAAAGCCACCACCCAACGCCCTAAATCTGTGGTTGGGCTAAAATCGCCATACCCTACGGTTGAAGTGGTTACCGTGTAATAATAAAAAAAGGTTGTTAGGGAGGTGAGTGCTTGCTCATTTGCTATATATAACAATCCCCATGTTAAAAGCATATGAGTCAAAATAGCCAGTGCCACTGCTTGCCAACTCAACTGATCTATATGAGCCCGTACAAGTAACACTAGCCTTTTAAATATCACCGGCATAATACAAAGTCTTAGTTAGTAAATTATCTATAAACAACACGTTACTTTATGCTATTGGTTTAAGCAATATTTTCACTATTCTCATTTAAACATAACGCCCATAAGACTAAATGCGGTTTGCCAATTAATGTTTTTCGTGATTAATTACCCTGCAAATAATACTAACAACAGCCCTAGTTATGCTTAATAAAATAGCCACTCCCTTTACCAAGCTCGTTGAGCGCTACCTGCCTGATCCCTTTATATTTGTAATACTGCTAAGTGTTATTACCTTAGTTATCGCTAGCGTGTTTACTCCAACAACCGGTATTGAAGTACTGCAAGCGTGGGGCGATGGTTTTTGGAACTTACTTAGCTTTGCAATGCAAATGCTGCTGGTGTTAATTACCGGCTATATGTTGGCAAGCACTCCACCTATTAGTAAGTTACTAGAAAAGCTCGCCACCTTTGCTAACACTGCACCAAAAGCAATTATATTAGTAACGCTTATTTCACTACTCGCTAGTTGGCTTAACTGGGGGTTTGGCTTAGTTATTGGCGCGTTATTTGCCAAAGCCATTGCTAAACACACCCGAGTTGATTACCGCTTATTAGTTGCCAGCGCCTACTCAGGTTTTGTAGTGTGGCATGGCGGGTTAGCAGGCTCAATTCCACTGACGATAGCCACCGAAGGGCACTTTTTGCAATCAAGCATGGGGATTATTAGCACTGAGCAAACGCTATTTGCGGGCTTTAATATTGCCATACTAGTAGGGTTATTTATTATTATGCCGCTAGTTAACCGTTACATGCTACCAAGCGCCGAGGAAAGTGTTTACATAGACCCCGCACTATTAAAAAGTACCTCCCCTGCAATAATTAATATTACCAGGCCAGCCCAACACTTAGAGCAAAGTAAATTGCTTGGTATTACAATTGGATTACTGGGGTTAATTTATTTAGGTTATTACTTTTTAGTTGCCGGTGGCGGCTTAAACTTAAATAGCGTAATTGCGTTGTTTTTGTTTTTAGCTATAACCTTACATCAAACACCGCATAACTTACTCAATAGCTTACAGCAGGCAATTCCTAGTGGCGCAGGTATTGTTATTCAATTTCCGTTTTATGCCGGCATTATGGCGGTAATGGTTGATAGTGGCCTAGCACAGCAAATATCAAGCGGTTTTATTGCCATAGCAGATGCAGACAGTTTGCCATTTTTTAGTTTTATAAGTGCCGGGTTAGTTAATATGTTTGTGCCCTCGGGCGGCGGACAATGGGCGGTACAAGCGCCAATTGTAATACCCGCAGCGCAAGCGCTTGGCGCCGACATCTCACGAGTTGCAATGGCAGTAGCTTGGGGCGATGCGTGGACTAACTTAATTCAACCTTTTTGGGCATTACCTGTACTTGCTATAGCAGGCCTAAAAGCCAAAGACATTATGGGATTTTGTGTAGTGCAGCTATTTGTAACTGGGGTATTTATATCCTTAATGTTGAGCTTTTATTAACTCTCGAATTCAAGTATTAAGTGCAATCATTATGCAGCCACCAGTATTTCTGATTGCCCCGTAAATAATTCATGAGGG